>JBGQKF010000400.1:0-4491 GCA_041499435.1 Gammaproteobacteria bacterium | reverse complement strand
CAGTCGATGTTGCGGCGACTCACGGACTACGCCTGGGAAATGGCGCCGAGTCTATACCTCGAAGAATTAGCCCATGCGCATAAGGCCGATATGCCGGTCTACTGGAACGACAACCCGGTGCGCCCGTGAGCTTACCGCCCCAATGCGGCAGCACTGGCAACGCAGCCGAATTCTTGGCAGACTTCGTCAACCGGATATTTCAGGCAGAGGCTCGGGATGGATCCTGAGCCAGGTGGGAGGCAGTCTGGGCGCGAGCGTCCAGCGTTGGGCGAGGATCCAGGATTTCGGGGCCTCTTCCTGAAAATATTCGGGTCAGGCAGGCGGCGCAAACGGGTTGGCCTGAAACCTGCTCTACTCAGGCTCGGCTGTAAAGAAGCCCGAATCTAGAGCCGATCTTAAAACGGGAAACGGGGGTTGCAAGCATGTCCTGGCTGGATATCTCGATGGCCTGCGGTGTCGCCGTGCTGGTTCTTCTCATTATTTTGCGTAAGAAATCGCGCTAGCCCAGCCTGGACGTTGTAATAGGCATCTATGGCGGGGTGACCACGGCCCGCAGCAGGGTGATCTGCGGGCGTCCTTCCCGCATCTCGACGCTCCACCGGCTGCGCGTGGCACCCGGCAGCCATTGGCTCTGAAACCAGAAGCTTTGCCGGGCGCTCGCCACGATCTCAGCGTGCTCTTCGCCTGGCGAGAGCAGGATATCGCTGCGGTCGCGCTGATAGACGTAGTCGCTCAGCTTGAAGCCCTCACGCAAACGCGCGGTATATTCCTCCAGGCTGTAGCGGATGACCTGCACGCCGTCCGGCAGCCGGTATTCCAACTCGAACACCGCATCGGCGGCGAGCAGCAAGAGCAACTGCTTGATGTCGCGTCGCGTAAAGGCAGTATCCACATTCTGTGCAACCTCGCGCACCAAGGGCTCGGTCAGCTTCTGACGATACTTCGGTTGCGCTTTCTGTTCAGGGGCGCGTGCGGCCGAGGGCGGCTGCGGTGTGATCTCTTGCTGGCGCACCAGCTCACCGCGCTTGCACGGTATGTCACGCAAAATGATGCGTCCGGTCTCGTCCTCGCATGTGTAGATCTTGGCCTGCGATGCAACGGGCATGGCGCTCGCTGTCAATGCGAGCCAGAGGCTGATAAGCGATCGCCTCGCACACCCGGTCATGCACATCATGTCGCCGGCAAACGCAGAAAATCGAAATCGCAACCCGCATCCGCCTGCGTGATGTGCTCGGCGTAGAGCTTTGCGTAGCCGCGCTCGGGCCGATCGGCGGGCATCAAGCCGGATCTTCTCCGCGCGAGCTCTGCTTCGTCGACGCGCAACGTAAGCTCGCGCTTGCGCACGGAAAGCATGATGCGATCGCCCGATCGCACCAGCGCCAGCGGACCGCCGGAGGCTGCATCGGGGGTGATGTGCAGCACCACCGTGCCGTAGGCGGTCCCGCTCATGCGTGCATCCGAGATGCGCACCATGTCCTTCACGCCTGCCTGCGCGAGTTTTTTCGGAATCGGCAGGTAGCCTGCTTCTGGCATGCCTGAGGCGCTGCGCGGCCCCGCATGCTTGAGCACGAGGAAATCATCCTGGGTCACATCGAGCGCCGGATCATCGATGCGCGTCGCCAGGTCCTCAAGCGATTCGAACACCACCGCGCGGCCCTCGCGCTCGAACAGGTTCGGATCGGCGGCAGAGCGTTTCAGAATGGCGCCCTGCGGGGTGAGGTTGCCGAACAGCGCCACCAGCCCGCCTTGCGCGGAGATCGGTGTCGCGCGCGGTCGCACCACCCGCGTGTCGACGTAGGCGGGCGCGGTGCCCAGCCGCTCGCCGAGCGCTTCGCCGCTCACGGTCAGGCAATCGTGATGCAGCAGATCGCGCAGCTCCCACAACACGCTGATGAGCCCGCCTGCTTCATGCAGATCCTGCAGGTAGTGCTCGCCGGTGGGCTTGAGATCGACCAGCACCGGCGTCTCATCGGAGAGCTGGTTGAGCCGCTGCAGCGAGATCCTGACACCGCGACGGCCGGCCACAGCGGTGAGGTGAATGATGGCGTTGGTGGACCCGCCGATCGCGAGCAAGACGCGCAGCGCGTTCTCCACCGAGCGTTCGGTGATGATTTCGCTCGGACGCGGCGAGCCGGAGAGCGCCATCGCCACCGCACGCGCGCCGCTCGCTTCCGCGATGCGCAGACGATCCGCATGCACGGCTGGAATCGCCGCGCTGCCCGGCAACGCCATGCCGAGCGCTTCGGCGATGCA
The DNA here is from genome assembly GCA_041499435.1 of Gammaproteobacteria bacterium. Lineage (GTDB taxonomy): Bacteria > Pseudomonadota > Gammaproteobacteria > Burkholderiales > SHXO01 > SHXO01. Next base: position 2,238 of record JBGQKF010000400.1, on the reverse strand, counting down.
GGCCATGGTGCTCGCCGTGCCCATCACAGCACAGGTTCCGGCTGTGGTCGCGAGCTTGCCCTCGATCTCCTCGATCTGACCGGCGTTCACCGCCCCAGCTCGATAGCGCGCCCAGAAGCGGCGACAGTCGGTGCAGGCGCCCAGGCGCTCGCCGCGATACGGCATCGCCAGCATCGGCCCGGTGACCAGCTGAATCGCCGGCACATCCGCAGACGCCGCACCCATCAACTGGGCCGGCACCGTCTTGTCGCAGCCGCCGATCAGCACGCACGCATCCATCGGCTGGGCGCGGATCATCTCCTCGACATCCATTGACATCAGGTTGCGGAACATCAGGCTGGTGGGCGACAGGAAGATCTCGCCGAGCGAGATGGTGGGAAACTCGAGCGGCAGGCCGCCCGCGGTCAGCACGCCGCGCTTCACCGCTTCGATGAGCTCGGGCATGGTGCGGTGGCAGTTGTTGAAACCGCTGCCCGATTGCGCGATGCCGACGATGGGCCGCTCCAGCATTTCTTTCGAGTAGCCCATGGAGCGCGCGAACGAGCGGCGCAGATAGAGCGCGAAATCGCGGTCGCCATAGTTGGTGAGGTTGCCCCGCAGGCCGTACGGTTTCAAGGGTGGCATAGCGGGCAAAACTTTAACCCAAAAGCTCCGCGCCTAGGCAAAAACGTCAAAAATCCTGCGTGCCGGCTTAGGAATCGAGTGCGGGTGCGTTCGCCCAAACGCTTCGCCCGGATCCCTATGGGGTTCGGGTAACCAATGGCTGCTGTGGCGTCTTCAGGAAAATCCGGGCTAGCGAGTCCAGTTGATCTCGCGCGCCGTCTTTTCTCCGATCATGACGTCGTCGAGAACGGAGGGCATCAGCGCTTCCTCCCGGCTGGTCGCAGGGAATCTGCCGGCCATGATTTCCGCATACTTCTGCGGCAACAGCGGGTCGCGTTGCGGCTCGGCATAGCCTTCCGGATAGCGCGGCTCATTGCTGTTCGGATCGTACTTGTCGGTCGCGCCCACGGTGTGCAGCAGCTCGTGGGCAATCACCACGTTATTCTCTGCATCCTGAGAGTCCACGGCGTAGGCGTTCACTACGCCGATCAACCCCTTTTGCAGCCCCAGCGAATGGGCCACCTGCTTTGCGAAGGCCGGATCGAAATAGATGACGAACATGCGCACATGGGGCGGCGGATTGTGGAAATCGGCATTCACCCACGCCCAGTAGCGCGTCTGCAGGCTCCAGAGCATCATTTGGATCGGATTGCCTCCGAAAGGCGGAAAGGGCGGCTGTCGGTAGAGCTGCGGAGCGAGGTACACCTCCACCGGCGTGCTGAGCGCTACCCCGTAGCGGTTCGCCTCGCGTGCCATGAATGTAGCGATCGGCTGGAAGTTTTCGGGCTTGAGCCTGCCGACATAGGCGTAGGTCTGAGGGCTATTGTCGCCGGCAATCGGGAAGATGGCCACCCGCAGCGGGCGCTCCCACGAAGTGGTACGCATCTTGGTAAGCCAAGCGCTGGCCGCTACCAGCGCCAGTATCACCAGCAGCGCTGCGATGCGGATAGTGCGGAACCAGGAGCTGGTGCTTCGCGCCGGTGGTGTGATCACGATAGTGGTATGCCCAATGCGGGGACGCGGTCGCGCACCTGCGTCGATGGCCGGTCACCGATCAACGGTCCCGGCCTTGGAAACTTGAATGTGACCTCGCGCAGCCCTTGATATGCCGCCCGAACGTCGGCGGTGCACGAAGATCGTGCAGGCTACAGCCGCTCAATGATGGTCGCGGTGGCCTGCCCGTGGCCGATGCACATCACCTGGAGTCCGAACTGCCCGTCGGTGGCCTGGAGCCCGGCCAACATCTTGGCCATCAGCGCGCCGCCGGTTGCCCCCAGAGGATGTCCGTGCGCGATCGCCCCGCCCCAGGGATTCACCTTGGCCAAGTCGGCGTCGAGCTCGCGCGCCCAGGAAAGCACGACCGACGCGAACGCTTCGTTGATCTCGATCCAGTCGATGTCGCGCATGCTCAAGCCCGCTTTGCGCAGCGCCATCTGCGTGGCCGGGATGACGCCAGTCAGCTGCAGGGTCGGATCGGAGCCGACCACCACACGCGCGCGGAATCGTGCCTTTGCGCGCAAACCGTCGGCTTTCGCTGCGTCGGCATTGGCTACCAGCACAGCCGACGCCCCATCGGAGATCTGGCTGGAGTTGGCCGCCGTGACCACGCCCTTACCTTCGGGGCGAAACGCCGGT
>JBGQKF010000399.1:0-4514 GCA_041499435.1 Gammaproteobacteria bacterium | reverse complement strand
TCGGGCGCTTCGTCGTCTTCCTGCGGCTGCTGCTGTCGCTCGAGGTCGGGTGCATAGACCCCATCGACCCATTCGCCGATGAATACCTTGCCGTCCGGGCGGCGGTACTGACCTTGCCCGTGCGGTTTGCCGTTTTTCCATTGGCCTTCGTAGAAGCTGCCGTCCGGCGCGTCGTAGCGGCCATTGCCTTCCTGCACGCTGTGTTTCCAATCACCGTCGTACTTGCTGCCGTCGGTCTTGGTGAGGACGCCATGCCCGTCGGCCCAACCCATCCCGACATGACCCTCGTAGCGATCGTCTTCCTTCCCGTCGAGGAACCACTGCACGACGCCGTCGCCATCGGCATACCCATCCTTGCACTTGCCGCTCCAGGTGATGGTTTCACCCTGCCTCGGGAACGTGTTGGCGACCTTGCACCCGCGCTTGTCCGCAATCCAGCTCACGTCGTCCTCGACCGCTGCGGCGTCCAGACTGGCGCACAACCCTGCCAGCAATAAAGCGACCGACCATCCGAGCGAAAACCTGTTAGGCATCTGCGTCTTCATCACTGTGGCCTTTCCATGAGACTCGAGTTACTGACTCCCTAGCGTTTGTAGCTTCGACTGGTCACTTGTTCTTCTCGGAACCGACGTACGCGCCGTCTTCCCAATCGCCTTCGAAGGTCTCGCCAGCCGCGTTGCGAAGCACGCCGTGCCCGTTCGGTTGACCGTTCTTCCATTCGCCTTCATAGCGCGTGCCGTCCGGCATCGACTGCACGCCTTTTCCCTCTTGCTTGCCGGCGAGCCATTGCCCTTCATAGCTGGCGCCGTTGGGCATGCTGAGCTTGCCCCGACCGGACAGCAGCCCGCCATGGATAGTGCCCTCGTACCGCGTGCTCGGAGCGCCATCCAAATACCATTGCAGCACGCCCTTGCCGTCGGCATAACCGTCCAGACAATCACCGCTCCACTCGACCGTTTCGTTCGGCTTGGGGCTTGGGTTGCTGACCTTGCAGCCTTTCCGATCGGGGATGAATCCATCTTCAGCAATCACCTGCGACGCCATCAGTGCGATACCGATGGCAAGAGCTGCGGGCAGCATCGTTGAGAGCTGTGATATGCAATGCCATACGCATTGCTTTGCATGCGAGTTCACGGGCTCACCTTTCCAAGCAGCAGATACTCTATCAGCGCCTTCTGCGTGTGCAGCCGATTTTCAGCCTCGTCCCACACTACGCTCTGCACGCTGTCGATCACCGCCGCCTCCACTTCCTCGCCGCGATGTGCCGGCAAGCAGTGCATGAACAACGCCTCGGGCTTGGCGAGCTTCATCATCGCCTGGTTCACCTGAAACGCCTGGAACTTCTTTCTGCGCTCTTCGGCTTCGTCTTCGAAACCCATGCTGGTCCACACATCCGTGGTCACCAGATCGGCGCCTCGCGCCGCTTCCCGCGGATCGGCGAACAGCTGCAGGTGCGCGCGCTCGCTGCCTTCCTCGCGCTCAGGTTCGAGCTCATAGCCAGGCGGGGTGGACACATGGAAACGGAAACCGAAGATGCGCGCCGCCTGCAGCCAGGTGTTGCACACGTTGTTGGAGTCGCCGATCCAGGCCACCGTTTTGCCTTCGATCGGTCCGCGGTGCTCGATGAACGTGAAGATGTCGGCCAGGATCTGACACGGATGATACTCGTCAGTGAGCCCGTTGATCACGGGAACGCGCGAATGAGCCGCGAACCGCTCTACGATGTCCTGCTCGAATGTGCGGATCATCACGATGTCGACCATGCGCGATAGCACCTCGGCAACGTCCTCGATCGGCTCGCCGCGTCCAAGCTGCGTATCGCGCGTGCTCAGGAACAGTGCCGCGCCGCCGAGCTGCGCCATGCCCGCTTCGAAGGACACGCGCGTGCGCGTGGAGCTTTTCTCGAAGATCATGCCCAGCGTCTTGCCGCGCAGCGGTTGATACAGCTTGCCGCTGCGGTGGTCGCGCTTGAGCGCGCGCGTGCGCTCGAGCAGATAGCCGAGCTCTGCGCGGGCGAAATCGGTGAGCTTCAGGAAATGCTTGACTGCCGCCATTGGCGTGCTAGCTGATCGCTATGGGCGCCGGCTCGCCCGCGAATTCTTCCACTAGGTCGGCGACGCCATCCACGAGCTGCCTCGCCTCGCCCGGCTGGATGATGAGCGGGGGCAGCAGGCGCAATACCGTGTCCGCCGTGACATTGATCAGCATCCCGCGCTCGAGGCCGCGTTGCACGAGGCTGCCGCAGGGCCGATCGAGGTCCACGCCCACCATCAATCCCTTGCCGCGTATCTGGCGCACCTGCGCGTGGCAGGACAGACGCTCGCGCAGGCGAGTGCGGATCAGCTCGCCGATGCGCACGGCGTTTTCCATCAGCTGCTCATCGGCGATGACGCTCAGGGTGGTAAGCGCTGCTACGCAAGCGAGCGGATTGCCTCCGAACGTGGACCCGTGATTGCCGGGATGGAACACCTGCGCTGCGGGACCGGCGGCGAGACATGCCCCGATGGGCACGCCATTGCCCAGGCCCTTGGCGAGTGTCATCACATCGGGCTTGATGCCGAGCAGCTGGTGGGCGAACCAACGGCCGGTACGGCCGATCCCGCTCTGCACTTCATCCAGCATGAGGAGCCAGCCATAGCGGTCGCAGGCTGCGCGCAGGCGGGGCAGGTAGCCGTCGTCGGGTATATTGATCCCGCCCTCGCCCTGGATCGGCTCTACCAGGACGGCCACGATATTCCTGTTGTGGGCCGCCACCTGCTCGAGCGTTTGCACATCGTCATAGGGAACGCGCACGAATCCCGAGAGCAGCGGCTCGAACCCGGCCTGCACTTTGCGGCTGCCGGTGGCGGACAGGGTGGCCATCGTGCGGCCGTGGAAGGCTTTTTCCATCACCACAATGGTGGGCTGCTCGATGCCTTTTTGATGCCCGTACAGGCGCGCGAGCTTGATCGCTGCTTCGTTCGCCTCGCAGCCCGAGTTGCAGAAGAACACATTGTCCATGCCAGCCAGCGTACACAGCAGATCGGCCAGCTCTTCCTGCTCGGGGATGCGATACAGGTTCGAAGCGTGAACCAGTCGCGCGGCCTGTTCCGCAAGCGCGCGGACGAAACGCGGATGAGCATGCCCCAATCCGTTCACCGCGATGCCGGCCAGGCCATCCAGGTAGCGCCTGCCCTCGGTGTCCCATAACCACACGCCTTCCCCCCGGGCGAAGGCGACGGCCAGGCGGGCATAAGTCGGCATCAAGTGCGTGGTCATAGTGAATCGTTCCGGCAAAAAGTTACGGCGGCAAGAGCCGCCGTGCCTGCAATCCAAGAAAGCGTGCAGCGCTTCAGTATCATCCGAATAGCGGGGCCTGCGCAAGCCCGCGTGGCCCGAAAAAAGCATCAAGCTTTCAGTTTCTTGAGACCTTTTTCATCGCTTGGGGTCAGCACCCGCACGCAGGGCAGATAGCCGTCGTACACGATACCGTGCAGCTCCACCCGTTTGTGGCTGCGCAGCAGCCCCGCCAGATAGGTGACGATGCCGGCGGTGATCACCTGACCCGGTACCAGCACCGGGATCCCCGGGGGATACGGCGTAATCTGATCTGCAGCCACCTTGCCGGTAAGCGCGGCGTTGAGCTTGTCCTGATCGTCGAGAATCGGCAGCGTCGTGCCGCCGCAGTAGAACGCGTCACGAGGCAGATACTTCAACTGTGTGAAGCCGGGAATCTCGGGGGTGCGGTAGAGCCGGCGCGGCGAGCGGCCCTCGCGCGCAATGCGCATGAGCGCATCGTACAGGCGCGATACTTTGCTGCGTGTCGTGCCGATCGTTAGCAGCAGGGACAAGGTGTTGAAAGTCGACTTCTCGACCTGGATGTTGTAGCGCTCGAACAGCTCGTTCTGCAGCTCATCCACGGTGTAACCGCACTCGGAGATATCCACGGTCACCTTGGTCGTGTCGAGCTGAATGTTGTCGTTGCGCACCTCGTCGGGCAACAGGTCTTCGAGCTCGAGCACGCGAAACACGCCGCTCGAATTGATCTGCTGACGCAGTTCCTTGGACAGCGCCAGCGTGCGGGCGAGCAGCTTATAGCCCTCCATCACGGCTTGCTTCCGCGCGATATCCAGGCTGGCAATCATGCTGTATTGAGGACTGGTCGAGGTGTGCATGTTGAAGTTCTCCCGGAAGATGTGCTCGTTGAAGCGGGGATCGTTCACATGGATCATGCTCGCCTGCGAAAAGGCCGACAGCACCTTGTGCGTGCTCTGCGTCGCGTAGTCGGCGCCCGATTCGAGCGCCGTGGGGCGAAACGCGGGATGGAAGCGTGCGAAGCCGTACCAGGCCTCGTCAACCACGACCCGGATGCCTTTGTGATGCGCCGCTTCGATGATCGGCGCGAGGTCGTAGCGCAAGCCGTCGTAAGTGCACGACGTCAGCACCAGCGCTTGGGCATCCGCATGCTCTTCGATCGCGCGCATGATGGTCTTCTTCGGGATCGGCCCGAAGATCCCGTAGCGCTTGTTGAGCGA
>JBGQKF010000398.1:0-4517 GCA_041499435.1 Gammaproteobacteria bacterium | reverse complement strand
GTCAGCACCAGCGCTTGGGCATCCGCATGCTCTTCGATCGCGCGCATGATGGTCTTCTTCGGGATCGGCCCGAAGATCCCGTAGCGCTTGTTGAGCGACGAATCGAGGTAGACCGGGTGTGCCCCCGACAGGACCACGCCATGGTGCACGGACTTGTGGCAGTTGCGATCGAGCAGGAGCTTCTCGCCCGGGGCGATGAGCGTCTGGAAGATGACCTTATTGCCGGTCGAAGTGCCGTTGGTGGCGAAAAACGTCCGGCGTGCGCCGAACGCCTTGGCGGCGAGCTTCTGCGCCTCGGCGATCACACCAGTCGGTTCCATGAGCGAATCGAGCATCGGCACCGATACCGACAGATCGGCATCGAACACGTGCTCGCCCATGAATTCGTAGAAATCGTTGATCCAGGGACTGTCGCGCAAGCTGTCGCCAGAGGAGTGCCCGGGCGTGTGCCATGCGTCCTTCGCCATCAGCACATAGCTCTTCAACGCATCGTAGAAGGGCGTGTCCGCCTTCTCCTGCATCTGCGCATTGAGAATGCGGTAGATACCGCGGTAGTCGCGCTCCTCGCGATAGAAATAGCCGTCCACCGCCTCTGAGAACAGTGCGTCTACCACCTCGTCCTCCTGCTCCTGCGCAATCAGGATATAGACGTCGAGCTCCGGGCGAAAACGGGTGATCTTCTGTACCAGCTCGAGCGCGGACATCTGCAGCACGCGCGAGTTGCCCGCGCCGTTGTTCTTCAGTGTGTACAGCGTGTCGTCGACGATCACCGCTTGAATGTCGCCGTCTTCCTCAATCGCCTTGAGCGCGTCGCGGGCGGTGGTGATCCCGGTGAACACGATGCCGAGCGGGTTGTCGAGGCTCTTGGCCGCAGCGTTCAGGCCCTTTACAAATTCTTTGAGTACCAGCGTCTCGTCGTTGATCACGAGGATGCGGCTGACCGGTTTGCGCATTACGTTAAGTCCCGATGGTTGCCTGGAACGACTCTTGCTGCGCTGCACAATACGAGAATACCGAGAGCAGGTGAGAGCAGCACGAACGTTGCTGCGGGCCGGACGGCGTGACGAGCGAAAAGGGGTAGAGGACGCGCACCGCCCTGCGGCTCCCACTGCGATGAGCGTGCCTTGAGGACGCGTACACTGATCAGCGGGCCGGATTGGAGGCTGCGAGCGCTCCGTGGAAACGAAACAGACCGGTTTCAGCCCATCGCCTTGATGGCGGCAGACAGGCGGCTTTTGTACCGGTCGGCGGCATTGCGGTGGAAGACCCCTTTGGCCGCTACCGAGTCGATCACGCTCTGGGAAGCGCGCAACTGCGCTTCGGCCTTGGCTTTGTCGCCGGTCGCGATCGCTTTGCGCACTTTCTTGATTGCAGTCCGGAGCTCGGAACGCTGGGCCGCATTGTGTCCATTGCGCTTGATGGACTGCCGTGCGCGTTTGCGTGCCTGGGCGGTGTTGGCCATTACAACTCCTGGTTACCGACTTGAAAAAAGCTGGTAAGGATACTGTCTCCTCTGATGCTTGGCAAGCGTAAAGCTTTTAGCGTAAAGCTTTTAGCCGGACCGACGTTCCAGCGGCTTCCCGCGAACCGCGTGGAGCTTCCTGTAGAATCCGGCGTCGCCTTGGCGCTCCCACTGCGTGAGCCAGCGCGTCGGCATCGTTCGAGCGTTTTGCGTCACCTGGCATCCCCTTACATGAATCTGCTCAAGGCGCTGGTTACCGTTAGCGGCATGACGCTGGTATCGCGCGTGTTCGGCTTCGTACGCGATGCGGTCATCGCGAAGGTATTCGGCGCCGGCCTGTATACCGACGCATTCTTCGTCGCCTTCCGGCTGCCCAATCTGCTGCGCCGCGTATTTGCCGAGGGCGCGTTCTCCCAAGCGTTCGTCCCGATTCTCGCGGAATACAAAACACGCTCGAGCGAGGAGCAGACGCGCGATCTGGTGGACCACGTCGCCTCCCTGCTCGCGCTCGCGCTGTTTGCCATCACCCTGATCGGAACTATCGCAGCGCCGCTGATCATTTACGCGACCGCGCCCGGGTTTTCCGCGTCTCCGCAGAAATTCGAGCTGACCGTGGCGCTTTTGCGCGTCACCTTTCCGTACATCCTGTTCATCTCGCTCACCTCACTCGCCGGCAGCATCCTGAACACATATGGCCGCTTCGCCATCCCGGCTTTCACGCCCACGCTGCTCAACCTGTCGTTCATCGTATTCGCGCTTTGGCTGGCGCCGCTGTTCGATCCACCGGTCATGGCACTGGCGTGGGCGGTGCTGGCCGGTGGCGTGCTCCAGCTCGGATTTCAGTTGCCCTATCTGCGACGTCTTGGCATGTTGCCGCGCCCGCGGTGGCAATTGCACCATCCCGGCGTCTGGCGCATCGCCCGGCAGATGGTTCCGGCCATCTTCGGCGTCTCCATCGGCCAGATCAGCCTGCTGATCAACACCATCTTCGCCTCCTACCTCACCACCGGCAGCGTTTCGTGGCTGTATTACGCGGACCGGCTGATGGAATTTCCGACCGGAGTCCTCGGCGTCGCGCTCGGGACCATTCTCTTGCCCAGCCTGGCAAAAAGCTTTGCCGAAAAAACCACGGCCGAGTATTCCCGGCTACTGGACTGGGGTCTGCGGCTGACGCTCCTGCTGGCACTGCCTTCCGCGCTGGCTCTGGCGATCCTGGCGGTGCCGCTGATTGCCACGCTGTTTCAGCACGGTGCCTTTGATCGTCACGACGTCACGATGACGGGACAGGCGCTGGTAGCGTACAGCCTCGGTCTGGTGGGGCTGATCGTGGTGAAGGTGCTCGCGCCGGGATTCTACGCACGTCAGGATATCCGCACACCGGTCAAGATCGGGGTCGTGACTCTCGCAGCCACGCAGGTTATGAATGTGATCTTCATCTATCCGTTGGCGCATGCCGGGCTTGCGCTCGCCATTGGTCTGGGAGCCTGCATCAATGCCGGGCTGCTGTATTTCAAGCTGCGCCGCGCAGGCGTGTTCGAGCCGCAGGCCGGCTGGAGAAAGTTCTTCCTGCAGTTGGGCGCGGCGTTGCTGGCCATGGGACTGGTCTTGTGGATTGCAACCGGGAGTGCGGCGAGCTGGCTCGAGGGATCAGTCTGGCAGCGGGTGGGGCGATTGACCGGGATCGTCCTTGCCGGTGCCGCGGTCTATTTCGCGGCGCTGTGGCTTTGCGGCATCCGGCCGGCCCAGTTCGCCAAGCGCGCGCATTGAGATTGGCGGTGGATACATGGGTAACGGCACGCGAGCTGCGGCGCTTGCGGTTACAATTGCACACCTGTGAGGGCGTGCTCGCTCGGCGCAAGGACGGGCCTAAGCGGCGGCCCTGCGGGTGGCCGCCGCTCCAGGTGCTGAGCGCCTCCATACGAAACTCTTTGCCTGGCCGGTCATGCAGATCCTGCGTCATCTTCCTGCCCGCGTGGCGGTCCCGACCGCGCTCACCGTGGGCAATTTCGATGGAGTGCATCTGGGCCATCGCGCGATGCTGGATCGGCTCGCAGCGGCTGCGCTCGAGCGCAATCTCGCTTCCTGTGTGATGACGTTCGAGCCGCATCCCCGCGAGTTCTTCGCGCCGGATCGTGCACCGACGCGGCTCACCTCTTTGCGTGAGAAGCTGGAGTTGCTCGCGACGCTGGGTGTGCAGTGCGTGCACGTGCAGCGCTTCGAGTACGATTTCGCCCGCATGAGTGCGAACGATTTTATTGAACGCGTGCTGCTGGACGGATTACAGGCACGCTGGGTCCTGGTTGGAGACGATTTTCGTTTCGGCGCGCGCCGGCAGGGAGATGTCGCATTGTTGCGCCAGGCTGGGGCCCACTTCGGTTTCGAAGTGGTGCAGATGGACAGCGTATCGGTGGATGGAGTGCGCGTTTCGAGCACGGCGGTACGCGAGTTGCTAGCCGCAGGCGAGCTGGACGGTGCAGCGAGGCTTCTCGGTCGCCCCTACAGCATCAGCGGCCGGGTCGTGCGGGGTCAGCGGCTCGGCACACGCCTGGGTTTCCCGACCGCCAATGTGCAACTGAAGCACAACCGGCCTGCACTCTGGGGCATATTCGCGGTCGAGGTGACGGGTCTCGATTCGCAGCCACTGCAGGGCGTCGCCAGCCTGGGAGTGAGGCCGACGGTAGTAGAGGCGGGTGTACCGGTGCTGGAAGTGCATTTATTCGAATTCACCCGGGAATTGTATGGGGAGCATCTGCAGGTGCGTTTCTTAAGCAAGCTGCGCGACGAAGAAAAGTACGACGACATGGCGGCGCTGCAGCGGCAGATTGCGCGCGACGTTGAAGCCGCAAGAGCCTATTTCGCGATGCGCCGCCGCTTACATCGCTAGCCTGGATAATTCATGAAGACGCCCCGGTGTGTAGACAGTGACTGGTATGACGAGTCAATTGGCACACTTTTGCGCAGTACAGAGTGTTGCGTCGGGCTACTCGGGCGCTGGCGGCCGATTTCCGGCCATTTGCGGCATGCCCGTCTCGCCAATAGTCGAAGCTATTGGCAG
>JBGQKF010000397.1:0-4529 GCA_041499435.1 Gammaproteobacteria bacterium | reverse complement strand
CAGCTGCAGGAGATCCGGGCCGACACCGACCCGCAACAAGCCGGAGATGAACCGTTGCTGCTGGCACGCCGCTCCAAGGTGCCGGTTTTCGCTGGACGTAACCGCCCCGCGGCGGCGCGTGTGCTGCTGGAGGCGTACCCGCAGTGCAATGTCATCGTGAGCGACGATGGCCTGCAACACTATGCCTTGGCGCGCGACATCGAGGTGGCGGTAGTGGATGGAGAGCGCAAGTTCGGCAACGGCTGGCTGCTTCCGGCAGGCCCGCTGCGCGAGCCGGTCAGTAGACTCGAGCGCGTGCACGCTGTGGTGGTCAACGGCGATGAAGAGCTCGCCGATGTGCCGGCACCGCGGTATCGCATGCGCGTGACCGGAGCAGTGTTTCGCAACCTCCGCGATGGAGAGCTGCAGGCCACTGCCGCTGACTTCAAGAATCGACCCCTGCACGCGGTCGCGGGAATCGGCAACCCGGCGCGCTTTTTCGCGCATTTAGAGCGCTTATCGCTCGCGTTTGTGCGCCATCGTTTCCCGGATCACTTCGCGTTCTCGGCCGACGATCTGGCATTCGCCGGCGAAGATACCGTACTGATGACCGAGAAGGATGCAGTAAAATGCACAGCATTCGCCAAAGCGGGCTGGTGGTATCTGCCGGTGGACGCTGATATCGACCCCGCGCTGGCCCAGATGATCCTCGCCAAACTGAGAACCCTGCATGGACGCCAAGCTGCTTGACATTCTCGTGTGCCCGCTGTGCAAAGGGCCGTTGATTTACAGGAAGGCCGAGAAGGAGCTGATCTGCCGCCCATGCCGCCTCGCCTATCCAATCAAGGACGACATCCCAGTGATGCTCGAAGACGAGGCGCGCAAGCTGCCGCCCGAGGAAGAGGTGTGACGCGCGGGTCGCACGAATTGCGCGATCGCGACTCACGAGCGATGGACCACGACCGCTCGTGAGCGACTTCGCCGTCGTCATCCCCGCCCGCTACGCCTCGACCCGTCTGCCGGGCAAAGCGCTGCTCGATATCGCTGGCAAGCCGATGGTGGTGCACGTCGCCGAGCGTGCCCGCGACAGTGGTGCGCGCGAAGTCTGGGTGGCCACCGACGACGAGCGCATTCTCCAGGCGGTACAGGCGCACGGACATCACGTGATGATGACGGATCCCGGGCATGCATCGGGCACCGACCGCATCGCCGAGGTCACGGCCAGGCTCGGCTGGGCAGACGCGAACATCGTCGTGAACGTGCAAGGCGACGAGCCGCGGATCGCACCCGCGCTGATCCGCGAGGTCGCGCAAGCGCTGAGCTCGGACCACGAAGCGGCCATGTCGACCGCCTGCCACGTATTGCATCGAAATGAGGATTTGTTCGATCCCAATGTCGTGAAGGTAGTCCTGGATGCAAAGCAGCACGCACTTTACTTCAGCCGTGCGACGATACCGTGGGCGCGCGATGCGTTTGCGCGCGAACGAAACGTTATTCCTGAAGGGCTTCCTATCTATCGGCACATCGGCATCTACGGATACCGCTGCGGATTTTTGAAGCAGTACAGCGCGCTGGAGATTCCAGCCATCGAACGTTTCGAGGCGCTCGAGCAGTTGCGCGCGCTATGGCACGGCTTGCGTATCGCCGTGGCGATCACCGAGCATGCGCCCGAGGCCGGGGTAGATACGCCGGCGGACCTGGAAGCCGTGCGCCGCCTGTTCGCAGTCGGCGGCTGAACTTATAATCCGTATCTGGTTACTCCCCAACCCGCTGGCCTTCTGCCGAGGACGTCACAAACATGAGATTGATCCTGCTGGGCGCGCCAGGCGCCGGTAAAGGCACACAGGCCGCGGCCCTCACGCAGAAGTTCGGCATCCCGCAGATCTCCACCGGCGACATGCTGCGCGCCGCTGTCAAAGCCGGCACCCCGCTCGGCTTGCAGGCGAAGCAGTTCATGGATGCCGGCGCTCTGGTGCCGGACGACGTCATTATCGGGCTGGTGAAGGAGCGCATCAAACAACCCGACTGTGCCCGCGGCTTTCTGTTCGACGGCTTCCCGCGCACCATCCCGCAGGCCGATGCCATGCGCGATGCCGGCGTCGATATCGACTACGTGATGGAGATCGATGTGGACGACGCCGAGATCATCAAGCGCCTGTCCGGGCGTCGCGTGCATCCCGGGTCAGGGCGGACCTATCACGTGCAGTTCAATCCGCCCAGGGTCGCCGGCAAGGACGACGCGACCGGCGAAGATCTGATTCAGCGCGACGACGACAAGGAAGAAACGGTGCGCAAGCGGCTGCAGGTCTATCACAACCAGACCAAGCAGCTGGTCGATTACTACTCGCGCTGGGCGGCCAAGGGCAACGGACACGCGCCCAAGTATCGCCGCATTTCCGGCACCGGCAGCGTGGACCAGATTCGCGATCGACTGTTCGCTGCGCTGGACACTTGAGACGCCGCCGCATCGATCGCACGTACAGCTCCACCTCAGGGACCTTTCCGTATGGCAAAGAAAAACGCGTTCTATGCGCAGTCGGGCGGCGTGACCGCGGTGATCAACGCTTCGGCGTGCGGAGTGATCCAAACCGCGCGCAAGCACAAGGACCGCATCGGCAAGCTCTACGCCGGGCGTAACGGCATCATCGGCGCGCTCACCGAGGATCTGATCGACACCAGCAAGGAATCGGCAGCCGCCATCGCGGGCTTGCGCTATACGCCCTCTGGCGCATTTGGTTCCGCGCGCTACAAGCTGAAGAGCCTGGAGGAAAATCGCGCGCAGTACGAACGCCTGATCGAAGTGTTCAAGGCGCACAACATCGGCTATTTCTTCTATAACGGCGGCGGCGACTCGGCCGACACCTGTCTCAAAATCTCTACGCTGTCCGAGCAGATGGGCTATCCGATCGCGTGCGTGCACGTGCCCAAGACGGTGGATAACGATCTGCCGCTCACGGACTGCTGCCCCGGCTTCGGCTCGGTGGCGAAGTACGTCGCCACCAGTATCCGCGAAGCGAGCTACGACGTCGCCTCGATGTCTAAGACTTCCACCAAGGTATTCGTGCTCGAGGTGATGGGACGGCACGCCGGCTGGATCACCGCGGCCTGCGGGCTCGCCGCCGAGCGCGAAGGCGATGGTCCGCACATCCTGCTGTTCCCCGAGATCCCTTTCGATCAGGACCGCTTTATCGCCCGCGTCGAAGAGACGGTCAAGCAGTACGGCTACTGCGTGATCGGCGTGTCCGAAGGCCTGAAGACCTCTGATGGGAAATTCTTGTCCGAGTCGGGTTTGCGCGACGCCTTCGGCCATGCGCAGCTCGGCGGCGTTGCACCGGTGATCGCCAACCTGGTGCGCGAGAAGCTCCAGTACAAATATCACTGGGCGGTGGCCGATTACCTGCAACGCGCCGCCCGCCATATCGCTTCCAAAACCGACGTCGCCCAGGCTTATGCCGTAGGCAAGGCGGCCGTCGAGATGGCGCTCAAAGGCAGGAATGCGGTGATGCCGACCATCGAGCGCAGGTCGGCGAAACCGTACAAATGGACGATCGGTGCGGCTGCACTCAAGGACGTGGCGAATCAGGAACGGTTCATGCCGCGCGACTACATCACCGAAGACGGCTTCCACATCACGGCCAAGTGTCGCGCATACCTGTCGCCTTTGATTCAGGGCGAGGACTTCCCGCCGTTCAAGAATGGCTTGCCCGCATACGTCCAGTTGAAGAACGTCGCTGTGCCGAAGAAGCTGTCCAGCGATTTCAAAGTTTGAGAGGCGTTTGCGTGGCGCGTAGCCGCACGCAACGCGAAATCCGGTAAAATCGCGCGTTATTTGCCCGCGGCAGCGTTTGGATTTTCCGCTCGACGCATGGTGGGAGGCGCAAACCAGCGCCATGCGCCGCGTGCACGGCAAGGCCGCAGATGCTATGAGCTTGCGGCCGCGCTCATGAAGTCGTTCCAAGCAAAACACCTTTACAGGGGGATTCATGATCACCGGACTTCTCATCGCCATCGGTTGCGCGATCATCGCGCTCATCTATGGCGCCATCTCGACCTCCTGGGTGATCGGCAGACCAGCCGGCAACCAGCGCATGCAGGAGATCGCCGCCGCGATACAAACCGGTGCCAAGGCCTATCTCAATCGCCAGTACACGACTATCGCCATCGTCGGTGTCGTGCTGTTCATCGTGCTCGGCATCTTCATCAACTGGTATACGGCAGTCGGATTTCTGATCGGAGCCGTATTGTCCGGCGCCACCGGCTACATCGGTATGTCCGTGTCAGTGCGCGCCAACGTGCGTACCGCTGACGCCGCGGCGCACGGCATCAACGCGGCATTGCAGGTCGCCTTCCGCGGCGGCGCAATCACCGGCATGCTGGTCGTCGGACTTGCCCTGCTCGGGGTTGCAGGCTATTTCTGGATTGCGCTTGCGCTGTCGGGCGACGCTGACATCGCTTTGCACGCGCTGATCGGCTTGGCCTTCGGCGGCTCGCTCATCTCCATCTTCGCGCGTCTGGGCGGGGGCATCTTCACCAAAGGTGCGAACGTAAAT
>JBGQKF010000396.1:0-4530 GCA_041499435.1 Gammaproteobacteria bacterium | reverse complement strand
TGGGTCAACTGGTCATCGTGATTCTGATTCTTCCGGTCCTGGCGATGGCCCGGCGCACGCGCGCTTTCCCGATTGCGATGAACTGCGCGTCGGTGTTGATACTTCTCCAGGGGCTATGGTGGTTCTACGAGAGGGCGCTCGAAGTACGGTTCTTCCTCGGGGTCGATTGCTATCGCCTGTCGCGCAACAGCCCAGATCACGACCAGGCAGCCAAATACAGCCGCTGCGCCAGACGCGCGCTCGGGGAGTTCGTCGAGCTCTATCCGGATAGCATGGACGCTCGGGGGGCAGCGACGCTGCTCGAGAATTTGTCGGAGACCAAAGAGAGGCGCTGAACCCTGCTACCCCACCGGGTCAGCTTCTGAGCCGACCGTGCTGCTCTACTGACATTCGTGAGAGAGGCTAAACTGCGCTCGCACACTATCTCAGGAGTAGTCAGCAATGCCATCACTTACCACCGGCCAGGCGATCGTCGAATCCCTGCTCAGTCACGGCGTAGACACGGTCTTCGGCATCCCGGGTGCGCACACCTACGATCTGTTCGACGCGCTCCATGGCGCCGGCGATCGCATCCGCTTCATCACCACGCGGCATGAGCAGGCAGCCGGTTATCTCGCGTTCGGCTACGCGAAGAGCAGTGGAAAGACCGGCGTATTCTCGGTGGTCCCGGGCCCGGGCGTGCTCAACGCGGGCGCGGCGATGTGCACCGCACTCGGTGCGTGTACGCCGATGCTGTGCCTGACGGCAGATATCCCGTCGCCATTCATCGGGCGCGGTCGCGGCATTCTGCATGAGTTGCCGGATCAGCTCGCGACGCTGCGATCGATCACCAAATGGGCTGGGCGCATCGACCATCCAACACAGGCGAGCGCCGCGGTGGCCGATGCATTCCATGCCATGCATAGCGGTCGACCGGGTCCCGCGGCCCTCGCCACGCCGTGGGATGTGCTCGGCCAACGGGTCGAGGTAACACTGCAAGGGCCGCTGCCGTCCGCTGTGCCGCCACCGGTCGATTCCGATGCAATCGAGCGCGCGGTGGCGATCATCCGCGCGGCGAGAAATCCCATGATCACGGTCGGCGCCGGCGCGCTGCATGCCGGGGAGGAAGTACTGGAGCTTGCACGCCTGCTGCAGGCGCCGGTCACCGCGCACCGCAGCGGCCGCGGTCTGGTCAGTGAGGATTCGCCGTACGGTTTCTCGAGCGGCAGCGCGATCGGCTTGTGGATGGACACCGATATGGTGATCGGCATCGGCAGCCGCCTCGAGCTGCAGCATCTGCGCTGGAAGAAGATGCCACCGAACGTGCAATTCGTGCGCATCGACATCGATCCGACGGAGATGATCCGTTTGCCGCCGGCCGTGGGGATTGTGGCCGACGCCAGGGCGGGCACCGCGGCGTTGGTCGAGGCGCTGCGCAAAGTGATCGAGCGGCGTGCCTCGCGAGAGGACGAGTTTCGCGAAGTAAAGGCGCGTGCCCGCGCGCAGTTCGAACAAGTGCAGCCGCAGCTCGCCTATCTCGATGTGCTGAGAACCGTCTTGCCGCGGGATGGATTTCTCGTCGAGGAGATCTCGCAGATGGGCTTCACCGCGCGCTTCGGTTTTCCGGTCTACGCCCCGCGGACGTACGTGACCTGCGGCTATCAGGAAACGCTGGGCTTCGGCTTCAACACCGCGCTTGGCGTGAAGGTCGCCCATCGCGACAAAGTCGTGGTGTCGATTACGGGGGACGGCGGCTTCATGTTCGGAGTGCAGGAGCTCGCGACCGCGGTACACGAGCGCATCGCGCTGGTGACCTGCGTGTTCAACAACGATGCTTATGGCAACGTGCGGCGCGACCAGCTCACCACCTACCGGGGTCATCTCATTGGCGCGGAGCTCACCAACCCGGATTTCGTGAAGCTCTCGGAGAGCTTCGGCGTGGCGGCCTATCGCGTGCACACTCCGGATCAGTTCGGTCCGGCGCTGGAGAAGGCGATTGCGCTCGATGCTCCAGCCGTGATCGAAGTGATGGTGGAGCGGGGTTCCGAAGCCTCTCCCTGGCCGTTCCTGCATCCGTATCGGTGAGCGAGGCGCTAGCCCGACAAGGACGTGCTCAGTTCCTCCGCTGCATCGCTCCCGGAACGCATCAGGGCCGGGCCGGAGCGACCGCGGGGTGCACCGATGACGAACTCGGTGCTGTACGGCTGACGTAGATGCAGCTCACCGGCGGCAGCGAGCGCCTCGGCCGCCCCTGCCTCATCTATCGCGTCGACACCGTCGTATTCGGTGCCGATTACCGTCAGATCAGGCAGCACTGAGGACAGCATTTGATACTGGCGGGCCAGCGCCTGCGCATCTCCCAGGTCGAGACGCGAATGGCTGCGCGTCAAGCGTACGCCCCGAATACGCTGGAGCCATGCGCCGCCTTGGCCGAGCATCTCGAACAACTGCGATGCATGAGTGCATTCGATCATGTAGTACGCTGGATGACGTTGTGTCTCGTGATCGATGCGCGCGATCGCGTCCGCGAGCGTGTCGCCGGACAGCAGGCGGCCGCTGGGGCCGGGTCTGAGCGAGATGACCACAGGGATCGCATACGCGCTGGCGACCAGGGCGATGCCGCTCGCCTCGTCGACATAGCTCATGGCGCGCGCGGTTACCATGTCGGCATCGGTTTGCGCGAACGTCTCGATCGCAGAGGCGTGATAGTACGCGGCTTCGTACGCGCTCATGCGCAAAGACGTGTGATATCCGTCGGTCCGCGGGCCGACGCTCCTGCTGAGTACGATCTCGGTGTCGACGGTCTCGAATGCCGCGCGGATCTCCACCAACAGCTCGATCGCTCTGCGCTGGGCCTGAGCGAGCGCCTGCGCGTCGTAACCGAGTATCGCGCCCCAATCAGAGTTGGCACGCGAGGTAGCGCTTTCGAGCACGAGCCCTAAGCCATGCGAGCAAGCCAGAGCGGCGTACCGCGCAAAATACGCATTGAGCGCGCTGCGGCCCGTTGCATGTCGCAGCAGGTTGAACGCCGCAAGTCCAGGCACGTCCATGCCACACTGCAAGCTCACGGTGTTCTCGAGCTCCCCGTCGGTCAGAAACACCGATTGACCAAGCTGGGGCAAGCGCTTCCGGTATCTGCTCATGGACTTCTCCCTGCACGTTCCAGACACTCAGCCGTGGAAAGATCACAAGCGGAGGTCTTGCGATATTGCTGAAGAGCACGTCACTACAAGCTCGAGCTGGCGTGCCGCTTTTTCGAATACCGTGCGGTCTTCATATATCCTCCTGCAGTTCGGTTGTTGAGTAGCTGCGGCGGTTCGAACTGTGGCTGGCAGGTACCATAGCAGCCGTTGTGCCAGACTGTATTAAGTATTTACTTCAAACACTTGGGGTGCAGGAGTCAAGCCCGGGGAGGATAGGGATGTTGTGGCTGCCCAACACCGTTTCGGCCTATGTGGGACGTTCCCTCTACAAACTGAATGTGCTGGGCGTTGTGATGGCCCAACAACTGGCGGGTGTCCGCTGCGGCCGCATCTTCGTTGTTGTGCTCGTGGCAGGCTTTTCGTCCATTGGGTCCGGCGCGGCCGAGCCGCAGGCAGACGAGGATGCGCCCTACGTCGCGAAGGATTTCGTCAGAGTCGATAAGCGCACGTACGCGGGCTGGCGCGCCGTGCGGCAGTTCGACTGCGCCAGGTGCCACGGCGCGCAGTATCAGGGACTTCTGGGCCCATCCCTGATCGAAGCGGCCCGCGTGAACACGCGCGCACAGTTCATCCAAGCGCTTCTGGAAGGCAACCGCGACCGAGGCATGCCGCCTTATCGCGAAGTTCGCGGCGTGGCTGACAATGCCGATGGGATCTACGGTTATTTCCGAGGCCGCGCGGATGGCAAGATAGGGGGTGGAATGCTGGAGCTGTTGCGGTGATCTCAACCTTCTAAACCCAACGGCGTAGACGCAAAGGGCGCAAAGGAAAAGCAAGAAAGGTCGCAAAGAAATTAAACAGAAGAATCGGGATTGGCCGCTGGTGACGGACTACTCCTGTTTGCAGCACCTCGGCTTCGGTCTCCTTGCGCTGCGTGATGTCGGCGATCGTCCAGATGGTGCCGCGTGCGAGATCATGGCGGTCGATCGCGCGTCCGCTCACCAGACACCACAGCAGCGTTGCGTCCTTGCGACGCACCCGGTTTTCGGTCTGGAACACGCCTTGTTCCGACAGCCCGCGGTTGATCAGCGGGTCCATCTGCTCGTAAATCTTCTGCGACGGATACACCATAGCGACTGAGCGTCCAGCAGCTCGGCCTGCGCCCGCGCGCGGCTCGATGTCTCCAGCGTCAACGCAGCGATCTTCTCGGTCAGCTCGGCGGTGCGCTCGTCGATGCGCTGCTCGAGCTGCCGATGCGCGCTACGTCGAAGACGGTGGCGAGAAGGTCGAGCTCGAGGTCGGGATGCCCGGGTTCCACTACGGCGGGTCTCCTTGCGACAAAGCAGACAATGTAGCAAGCCCGCCGAAGTGGCGTCTACTCTAAATCCGGGGCTCTCGTCAGGATGGC
>JBGQKF010000395.1:0-4551 GCA_041499435.1 Gammaproteobacteria bacterium | reverse complement strand
GGCTTCGTGCTTTTTCAGCAACTCGACCAGGCGCGGCACGCCGTCGCGGGTTCCGCGGTAGGTGTCGACGTCGATTTTGAGGGCTAGATTCAAAACCGAACCTCAACGCAAAAGCGCAAAGAACGCAAAGGGCGCAAGAGTAAAGTCGATATGTTGTTCGGAATCCGCGTCATGGATCTATCGTGAGAGTCTATTGCTTGCTCGAGGCGCAATGAGAGGATTTTCTTTTGCGTGTTTTGTGTTGGCTTTTGCGGCCTTTGCGTTTGCATTTTGGTTTAGTCCACCAACCCCCGCGCATCGGCAACATGCCCTCGATACGCATCGAAGATGAACCGCAGCGCCTGCTCCATGTTGACGCGCGGCTCCCAGTCGAGCTCTCGCCGTGTGTTGTCGATCTTCGGCACACGGTGCTGGACATCCTGGTAGCCAGCGCCGTAGTACGCGTTGGAGCTGATCTCGACAGTCTTCACCTGCTTCGCCTGGGCCGCATACTCCGGATAGGTGAGGGCGAGGTCGATCATCATCTTCGCCAGCTCACGCACCGAGAAGTTATTGCGGGGATTGCCGATGTTGTAGATCTTGCCGGTGGCGATGCCGTCGCGGTTCTCGATGATCTTCATCAATGCATCGATGCCGTCATCGATGTAGGTGAAAGCGCGCTTCTGCGTGCCGCCGTCCACCAGCTTGATGTCCTCGCCGCGCACGATGTGCCCGAAGAACTGCGTGATCACACGCGAGCTGCCCTCCTTGGGTGTATTAATGTTGTCCAGGCCGCTGCCGATCCAGTTGAACGGACGAAACAGCGTGAAGTCGAGCCGGCCCTCGGACCCGTAGGCCCAGATCACGCGATCCATGAGTTGCTTGCTGCAGGAATAGATCCAGCGCTGCTTGCTGATCGGACCCAGCACGAGCTCCGAAGTCTCCGAATCGAACTCGGCATCGCGCGACATGCCGTAGACCTCGGATGTCGACGGAAACAGAATGCGCCGATTCCACTTGACGCAGGAGCGCACCATCGGCAGATTGGCCTCGAAGTCGAGCTCGAATACTTTGAGCGGCTCCTTCACGTACGTGGCCGGGGTTGCGATCGCGACCAGCGGCAATACCGTATCGCACTTCCGGATGTGATACTCGATCCACTCGCGGTTGATGGTGATATCGCCTTCGAAGAAATGGAAGCGCCTGGCGCTGAGCAGATCGGCGACGCGGTCGTTCTGCATGTCCATGCCGTACACCTCCCAGTCGGTGGTGTCGATGATCCGCTTGGACAAATGGTGGCCGATGAAGCCGTTGACGCCGAGGATGCAGATCTTTTTCATGGCGAAGAGTCGATTCAGTTGAGAAGCCGCACGGGAGGCGCGCTGCCGGTCTGTTCGAAAGTGCGCTGGTCGAGCATTGTACCGTCCACGTCCATGGAAAGGATGCGCAGCGCATTGCCGTCCCCGCATTCGGCATAGCAGCGTCCGGCGGCGCAGTACAGGGCAGGGAAGCCGATACGCGTGGGCTGCTCGTACGGGACCAGGCTGCGCAGGACGCGGATGCGCCGCCCGCCCACGTCGCTGAACGCGCCAGGATAGGGCGGCGCTACACCGCGAATCAGATTGTGGATTTCGGCTGCGCTGCGCCGCCAGTCGATGCGTCCGTCTTCAGGCTTGCGTCCGCCGAAGTAAGAGCCGCGCGACAAATCCTGAGGTACGCGCGGCGCGGTGCCGGCCAGCAGCGGCGGCAATATCCGATCGAGCGCCATCTCGGCTGCGACCGTTACTTTGTTGAACACGTCGAACGCAGTGTCGTACGGCAGAATCGGCACCGCCTGCTGTACCACGATATCGCCGGCATCGGGCTTCTCGACCATGTAGTGCAGCGTCGCACCGGTTTCGCGCTCGCCTTTGATCACCGCCCAGTTGACCGGAACGCGCCCGCGATAGCGCGGCAGCAGCGAGCCGTGCATGTTGAGCGCACCGCGTGTGGGAAGCGCAAGCAGCTCGGCCGCGAGGATCTGCCGGTAGTAAAAGGAAAACAGCAGATCGGGCTCGAGGGCCGCGATGCGGGCGATGAATTCGGGTGTATTCGGATCATCCGGAGTGGCCACCGGCAGCCCATGCAGCTGCGCCAGTGTCTGCACGCTTTCGAACCAGATACGCTCGGCCGGATTGTCCCGATGTGTGACGACGAGGCCGACCTCAACCCCGTGCGCCAGCAAAACCGAGAGGCAGCGATACCCGACGTTGTGATAGGCGAAGATGACCGCACGCATCAGCGCGTGCGCTGGGTGAAGGTGGCAGGCAGTGGCGGCGCCTTTGTGCTGTGCTCATCGGGCGCATCCCCTGCGTCGAGGATCGCCTGGATCAGGTAGCGCGGCCGCTCGCGCACCTGCTGATAGATCCGTCCTACGTACTCACCGAGCAGGCCGATGCCAAACAACGCCACGCCGATCAGCAGAAACGCGATCGCGAACAGCGTGAACAGGCCTTCCGCCTCCGGCCCGTACGCGAAGCGGCGGTAGATGATGAGTGCGAAGAATCCGACCGATACCAGCGACACCACAAAGCCGAGGATCGAATACATTTGCAGTGGGACGATGGAAAAGCCGGTCACAAGATCGAAATTCAGGCGCAGCAGTTTGTACACCGAGTACTTCGACTCGCCGGCGCTGCGTTCTTCGTGGGCCACCTCGATCTCGACCGGATCGGCGGCGTACGTGTACGCAAGCGCGGGGATGTACGTGTTGACCTCGCGCGAGCTCACCATGGCGTCCACGATTTCGCGACTGTATGCGCGCAGCATGCAGCCCTGGTCAGTCATGCGCACCCTGGTAATGCGCTCGCGGACTTTGTTCATCGCCTTGGACCCCCAGCGCCGGAATGCGCTGTCCTGACGCTTGCGGCGGATGGTGCCCACGTAGTCATGGCCCTCATCCATCGCGGCGAGCAGGTTGCCGATCTCTTCGGGCGGATTCTGCAGGTCGGCATCGAGCGTTACCACGCGCCGGCCGCGCGCGTGCGCGAAGCCCGCCATGATCGCCATGTGCTGACCGAAGTTGCCGTTGAACAGGATGACGCGCGTGACCTCGCGGCGGCGCTGAAACTGCTCGCGCAGCAAAGCCGCGGAGCGATCGTGGCTGCCGTCGTTTATGAATACGATTTCGTAGTCGATGCGAAGTGCGTCGAGCGCGGGATAAAGACGGGCGAACAGCGACGGCAGCCCCGCTTCCTCGTTGTACACCGGAATGATGACCGACACGTCGGGGCTTCGCATGGCGCTATTTTACCAAGCGCAGCGGGGAAAAAACTACGCTCACCGATGCCGCGCCCCGGCTTGCGCCAGGACTTCGCGGGCGGCCGCGCACACCCGGTCCACATCGGCCGGCGCCATGGTCGGAAACAGAGGCACGGTCACGGTTTCGCGTCCGATCCGCTCGGCGTTGGGAAAGTCACCCTCGCGATACCCAAGTGCGCGGTATGCCGTGAACAGGTGCAGCGCCGGGTAGTGCACCCCGACCCCGACACCGCGCTCGTGCATCGCTTTGATGAATTGCGGCCGCGATAGATCGACGTGATCGAGCGGCAGTAGCGGTGCGAAGATGTGCCAGCTATGGTCGTCGTCGCCACGCGCCGGCAGCAGGCAAGCCGGATCGGTGTTCCATTGCGCGAAGTAGCGCGCAACCAGCGCGTGTCGACGCTCGATAAAGCCGTCGAGTTGCTGCAACTGCGAGATGCCGATGCGCGCCGACACGTCGCTCAAATTGTACTTGCCGCCCGGGACCAGCACGTCGGCATTGCCATCGGGGTCGCGCTTCAAGCCGTGAAAGCGCTGCAGCTCGATCGCTTCCAGTTCTGCGTCCGAGGGGAGGCTGAGCGCGCCACCCTCGATGGTGGTCATGTTCTTGTTCGGATGGAAGCTGAACGATACGATGTCGCCGAAGCTGCCGATGCGCTTGCCTTCGAAGCGCGTGCCGATCGCGTGCGCCGCGTCCTCGATCACACGCAAGCCGTGGCGCTGGGCGATCTGGTAGACGCGAGTCATGTCCACCGATAGGCCGGCGAAGTGCACCGGCATAACCGCTTTGGTACGCGGCGTGATCGCAGCCGCGAGCGCCTGCGGGTCGATGTTGCGCGTGTCGAGCTGCACATCGACGAATACCGGCCTCGCCCCCACGCGCATCACGACGTTGGCGCTCGCTGCGAAGGTCATTGCCGGCACGATAACCTCGTCGCCGGGGCCGATGCCGCAGGCCTGGAGTGCGACTTCCAGAGCACCGGTCGCGGAGGTGAACGTGCGCACGATGCGCCCGCCCAGATATTTGGAGAGCGCATTCTCGAACTCCTGGACTTTCGGCCCGCTGGCGATCCAGCCCGAGCGCAATACTTCCACCACGCCGGCGATGGTTTCTTCGTCGAGCGTGGGTCTGGCGAAGGGGAGGTGTTTCATAGACGTGATTGGTGATGGAACGTGACTCGTGATTGGTGAATCGTGATTCGTGACTGGGCGATGCGCAAGAAGGGTCCCATGACCGAAGGCCTCTTGCTCTTCTCCCGCTTATGCTAAGTC
>JBGQKF010000394.1:0-4561 GCA_041499435.1 Gammaproteobacteria bacterium | reverse complement strand
TGAGCAACGCGCCGAGGTTCGTCGTCCAGGTGCTTGCTGGATTCGGTTGGGTCGTCGGTCCCCACGCGTGACAAAGGCCCCGGCGAATCCGCCGCAGGGCCTTGTGTTATCTGTCCGACCGTACCGGTTAACCCTTCTTGGCCCAAACGGGGTTGGCGGGCAGCAGGCGCAGTTCGACCAGACCAATCCAATTAAGACGGCCGTTGCGATTCGAGCCTAGGCAGTGCCCTCAGCCCGGCACACTACCCAAGCGTCGCGCCACACGGCACCAATCTGAGCGCCAAGGAGAGCTCTGCGGCAAATGCAGCACGATGCGACGCACCGAACAGGTCAACCAAACGCCCAGCTTGAGCAGGCGCTCGCGCAAGGTGGACACCTGCGCGCGCGCGCACGAAGTTGCCACAGCACGCGTGCGCAGCTCCTGCATCAATACATAGGCTGCCGCAGTCAGCAGCACGCGCAACTGGTTAGCCCAGAATCGCGTGCAACTGGTGCGGTCAATCTCCAGCCCGTAGTGCAGTTCTTTGATGCGCAGCTCGATGTGTGCACGCTGGCAATAGATGTCTTCGTACAGTTGTTGCGGCTCGATGGGCAGGTTGGTGATCACGAAGCGCGCGTTGTCGCGCGGCTCGCGATCCGGCGAGCGCACGACTTCGGCCTTGACAATGATGCGCCGCTTGCGCGACCAGCTTTTGGCGGCATAGCGAAGCTCGCCATACACCTGCTCGGTTTGCCCGCTTTGCGCCGAGAGTTCCCGGGCGCACTTCATCCAGCGCTCGCACAGCCGATCGAGCACCGCGTTGCCCGCCATGGCAATGGTGTAGTCCACGCACTGGGCGTCAAGGAAGTCCAGAATCTGCGGGCAGGCAAAGCCGCCATCGAGTCGCACGAACAATCCCGCCTTGGGGAACGCTTGGCGCAGCCGCTCGAACACTCGGGCCAGAATCCCAATCGCACCGAGCTTCGCGGGCGCATTGCCCGCGCGCAACACGTAGCTGAACAAATACTGCTCGGGCTCGGCGTCAAACTGAATGAATCCGGCCACCGGCAGGTAACACCAGGTGTCGTAGTGGCCGTTGAACAGGCTCAGTTGCTGGGCCCCGTGCGTGGGATCGTCGGTGGGATCGAGCTCGATGGTGATGCGCCGCGCTTTGCCGCGCAGCCGTCGGCGCTGACGCTCGATCACCACCTCGCCCAGCGCTTGTGCCATCCGATACAACGCCTTGGGCCCCACTGTGTTCTCGAAGCGCGACAGCGTGGGCTGCGAGGCGAGTACCTCTCCCTCGATCGGATCGCGCCCCACCAGCAGCTTGTGGATCGGGTCCTCGGCCAAGCGCGCTGCGTCGTTGCAGTCCGCGTACCCGCAGGCGATTGCGAACACGCGCCGGCGGATCAGATCATCCAGGGTGTGCCTGATCTTGCCCGGCTCACGATCGTCCGCAAGGCAGCGGCTCAAGCGCTCGGTCAACCCCAGCCGCTCATCGCACGCCTTGAGCAGCAGCGCCCCGCCATCGGAGCTTCCGTGCGGCTGATCGAACTGCGCTACCAGGCGCTTGCCAAACAACGCCGGAAACAAAACACTCTGTTGTATGCTATCGTCGTTCACGCAAAGGCCTCCTCATTGGTAATTCGCTCGTCGGCAAACGGCGTTCTACCATGAGTGGGGCCTTTGCGTTACAAAATTCGTGAATAATCCAGGCTAGGTCCGCTTTGGAGGAAACCGATTTACGACATGACTGGCAGGTCTTGGCCGATCCGAGCTGGTCGGCGAACTGGGGCTATCGACCCGATATAGCAGTCGTTACCCGCGACTGGACTCCATTCTTCCCCCGGCCAGGGGGACACACCTGACGGCCGGACACTTGTCCCCGCATGTCAAGCAGGGCTTAAGGGAGGTCGGTCACCCCCGGCGAGCAGCGCCCCGAGCGCGTCCAGCAGCCGCTGCGGCGCCTCCTCCGGCACGTAGTGCCCGCAACCGTCGATGATGAGGGCATGGACATCCGTGCCGATCGACTCCAGTGCG
The DNA here is from genome assembly GCA_041499435.1 of Gammaproteobacteria bacterium. Classification (GTDB taxonomy): domain Bacteria; phylum Pseudomonadota; class Gammaproteobacteria; order Burkholderiales; family SHXO01; genus SHXO01. The sequence continues at coordinate 2,538 of JBGQKF010000394.1, read as the reverse complement.
CTCGTCATGGTCTTGCCCACGCCGAGACCCGCGGCGACCGCGAGGATCGGCATCTGAAGCTTCGGACCGTCACGGCGAGTAGCTATCTGGCGGCTCGTCGCCTCGATAGCGCGGTAGTAGCCAAGGGCGGACGCGATGGCGGCACGACCGCGGTACGCACGCGCGTACTCGTCCAGCGCCGCTTCGTCGAAGACGCCCGGCGTCGGCGTGCGCGAGCGGAAGAGCCACGCGAGGAATTCGCGTTCACGCCCTTCGATGAGCAGTTCCGGCAGTTCGGGCAGCGCGTTGAACGAAAAGTGCCAGGACGTGATCGCGGACGCCGGATTCATCGGCGCCCACGGCACGAGGCCGGGGATGCGGGCATCCACCAGCGTCAGCGTCCGCACGCGCTCGGGCCGCTGCGCGGCAAACGGATACCCGATCCACATGCCGATGTCGAAGCCGACGAAATCGTGGACGTCGACGCGGAGCGTATCGAGTGCGGCATGGACGTTCGCCGCGACTGCTTCCATGTCGTAGGCCGGCGCTGGCTTTTCGGAGTCGCCGAGGCCCGGCGGGTCGAGCGCCAGCACGCGATGCGTTCGCGCCAGCAGCGGCAGCACGTGCCGCCAGCAGTAGATGGACTGCGGCCAGCCACCGACGAGGATAACGGGGCGACCCTGTCCCGCCTCGACACAGTAGAGCCGCGTCGTCCCCGCCTCCACCATGCGAGCGGTGGCACCGGGCGCGAGGCGCGTCGGATCGAGCTTCTCGACAGTCGTCACGCAGGGCGCTCAAGTGCGATCTTGCGATTCATGTTGCTCTTGCCGTCTCGACGAGGTTAGCAGTTATGCCGCGGCAGCCGCAAGCCGATCTGCGCGAACGCGTAGCCGAAGCGGTCCTTCGGCAGCAAGTCTACCTTAGCGCGACGCTATCCAGGGCGATCACGACGAGCATCACGCGCATCGGAATGTCCCCACGCGATTCGACCTTATTCCCACCATCGTCTATTGCGACAGCTAAAAGTCGGGTGACTCGCAGATCAACCGCTTTGCTAGTGCGGCGGGACCCAGGCGCCGGCTACTTGCCGACCAAATCACATTGCTCATGACCGCAACGCCCGGTTCTGATGTAATACCTGCGGTGCCTCGTCTTGGCTGACTACAGAAATGCCGATTCGCGAGAACCCCCGCATCTTTATTCTCTATGCGCGTAGCTACGGCAAGCAGGTCGTTCCGCCTACAAGAATGCCCTTTAACGAGCACGGCTTCTCGGTCTGGCAGAATCTGGCGGAGATCAAACCCAAGGAGTTTTCTAGAAGCGAAGACCAATCGCGTTTCGAACTTGAAGAAGTGCAACGCAAGGACGCTGGACAGCTTATAGCCAGTTGACTTCGAAGAAGGAGATCCAGATGCTCGATATGTTTTCGTTGAAAGGTAAAAGCGCACTGATCACAGGTGCTTCGCGCGGGCTAGGCTACGCCATCGCCGAGGCACTGGCGAGCGCTGGCGCACAGACGATCGTGCACGGCCGTGACCGGGCCGCGTTAGATCGCGCTCAGGCCGCCTTTGCACAGCGCGGTTGGGCCTGCAGCACCATAGTCGCTGAGATGACCGATGAAAGCGTCGTGCGCAGGATGGCAAGAGAACTGCTCGCACAACACGGGCGTGTCGACATCCTCGTGAACAACGCGGGCGGCAACATCCGCAAGGGGCTGCTGGAAGCCTCGAGCGCCGATTGGCGCGAGGTGCTGGAGATGGACCTTACCGCCTGCTTCGCGCTAGCGCAGGAATTCGCGCCGAGGATGATCGAGGCGGGCTGGGGGCGCATCATCAACATAGGCTCGGTGATGTCGGTGCTATCGCGTGCCGGGATTCCCGCTTATACCGCCGCCAAGCATGGCGTCGCCGGGCTCACCCGCGCATTGGCAGCCGAGCTGGGCCGCAAGGGCGTCACGGTGAATGCGATCTGTCCCGGATTCTTCCGCACAGAGGCCAATGAGGTGCACTTGCGCAATCCCAAGTTTACTAGCTGGGTGGAAGAGCGTACGCCGCTGGGTCGCTGGGGCGAGCCCAAGGAGGTGGGAAGCGCGGCGATATTCCTGGCCTCGAATGGCGGCTCCTACGTGAATGGACATTTGCTGATGGTGGATGGCGGGCTGACCGCATCGATGTAGCGTCGAGAAGCCGGGCGGATTTGGATGCCAACCGCGTACCTCTTCCAACTTCGCACCCATGGGTGCAGTTATGACGTTTGAGTTTTCAGACCTTAGCCGACTACTCCTCTATGTTGAGGGTCGGTACCACCTGCGATACAAGCGTTGAGGTTTCTTCGCCCATGCTACGTCCGTTGGCCTGAATACACTTACGTTGTGTCTCAGAGAGCCACGATGAGGCTACTGCAAGATCAAGCGCGGTTCTAGCATCAACGGCTTGGCCTCGTTCCGCTATTGCAGGGGCCGCTGAACGAGATCGTTTATTTTCCGCTCGACAGGCAGGAGACGACCCTATGCCGTCCGTCACGACCGTCCGCTGTCGGGCGGCTGACTTTCCTCTCGAT
>JBGQKF010000393.1:0-4567 GCA_041499435.1 Gammaproteobacteria bacterium | reverse complement strand
GTCCCAGGCGAGCAAGCTGAGACCTGCCGCAATCAGCGCCATACCGCTCGCCTCCATCGCAGTGGGCCGCTCTCCGAGCTGCACCCACGCGCACAGCACGCCGATCACCGGCGTCGCTAACGTGCCGAGGCCGGTCATACCTGCCGACATGCGTCGCAGCGCGTAGTAGAACAGCATCCAGCCCAGCCCCGTTGCGATGACCGCGGTGAACAGCAGCGCGGCTATGAACTCACTACTCCAGATCACAGGCGCCTCATGCGCGAGCGTCAGCGTGCCCAACGCGAGCGCTATTGCGGCCGCCACCATCTGCCACACGGTTAGCGCGAGCATGGAGACCGGCTCTTTGCGCTGCAGGTGTTTGATGTACACCACGTTCGCGCCCCACGTCATGCCGGCCCATACCGCCAGTACGCTCGGCAGACTCTGCGCAGCCCGCTCCCACGGCGCGATGAGGACGGAGAGCCCGACAAGCGCGAAAGGCACGGCCAGGCTCTGGAGCAGCGTCAGCCGCTCTTGAAGCGCCACGCGGGCGAATACCAGCACCCAGAATGGCATGGTGTACACCAGGACCGCCGTCTTGCCGGTGCCGCCTAGCTGCAGCGCCATGAACGTGGCGGTGAAGTTTGCCGCCAGGATGATGCCGAGGATCAGCGCGATGAGCGCGTGCCGTGGCGAAGGCAGCAGGCGGACGCGCAGCTGAAGCATCATTGGCAACAGGCAAAGTGGTGCAATCGCAAAGCGCAGCGCTGCGAATGTGACCGGCCCCGCATAGGCGAGCGCGATCTTGGTCACGACCCAGTTGTAGCCCCAGATCAGCGACAGCGCAGCAAGAGCGATGGCCGGCAGCGCCACGGCGCTACGCATTGCCGGACGAATAGCGCGGTGCGCGAGCTGCGCTGGCGCAGGCAACCAGGCGATCGGAGAGGCGGGGTCGAATGAGTGTCATCGGCCGCAATGATACGCGCTGAATGCAGCTCCGGTATGGCGGGCTCGCGGCGGCAATTTCGCTATACTTCGCCCGGCCAGCCGCTTCTGGTCCATCTCGGCATGGCGTCAACTCAATAACGACTGGTCTCGGGAGGGGCAGATGGAGCTGTGGTCACAGGTATACGACCCGCTGGGCAATTCGATTTTGTCCACGCTGGTCTGTGCGATTCCGGTCCTGGTGCTGTTGGGTGGGCTGGGTATCTTCCGCATCCGCGCACACTACGCCGCCATTGCCGGCCTGGTGGCCGCCGTCGGCATTGCCCTGCTGCTGCTCGGCATGCCTGGCAAAGTCGCAGCCGGCGCGGCGCTGTTCGGCGGGTTGTTCGCCCTCACGACGATCTGCTGGATCATCGTCAATCTGATCTTCCTGTATCGGATGACGGTGAAGTCAGGTCTGTTCAGGGTCTTGCAGGACAGCATCGGCGGCATAACCAACGATCGAAGACTGCAGCTGATCCTCATCGCCTTCTGCTTCGGCGCGTTCTTCGAGGGCGCGGCTGGTGGCGGCACGCCGGTCGCAGTGACCGGTGCGATTCTGATCGGACTGGGCTTCTCGCCGCTGGCGGCTTCGGGGTTGTCGTTGATCGCTAATACCGCTCCAGTCGCATATGGCGGCATGGGCACCCCGATCATCGTATTGAACAGCGTCACGCAGAACACGGATGCTTATCTGCTCACCCTGTCGGCGATGGTCGGGCGGCAGCTGCCGTTTTTCTCGGTGCTCGTGCCGTTCTGGATCGTGCTCGCGTTCTGCGGTCTGCGCGGCACGCTGCAGGTATGGCCTGCGGTGCTGGTGTCGGGACTGAGCTTCGCGATTCCCCAGTTCCTGATCTCCAACTATCACGGCCCGTGGCTGGTGGACATGCTCTCGGCAATGGTATCGATCATCACCGTTGCGCTGTTCCTGCGGTTCTGGAAGCCCAGGCATGTGCTGCTCGATGCGAGCGGCAATGGCACTTCGGTGAGCTACCAGGAATCGCAGATCGATCGTGAACACCACGGCCACAGCAGCGAGGAGGTGCTGAAAGCCTGGACGCCGTGGCTGATTTTGACCGTGATCCTGGCGATCTGGGGTATTCCCTGGGTCAAGAATCATCTGCTCAACTTCCCGGGCATCACTTACTGGGAGTGGCACATTCCCGGTCTGGACAAGGTGGTGCAGCGCGTTCCGCCCGCGGTGGACAAGGCCTACACCGAAGGTGCCGTATGGAAATGGGGCGTTCTCTCTGCGACGGGAACGGCGATTTTTCTGGCTGCAATCATCAGCGGGCGCATCATGGGCTTTCGCGCCAAAGAGATGGCGGGGATGTGGGTCGAGACGGTCGGCATCATGCGTTTCTCGATCTTGACCATCCTAGCGATGCTGGCGCTCGGCTACACCACTCGCTACTCCGGCATGGATGCGACGCTCGGTCTGGCGTTCGCGCACACTGGATGGTTGTATCCGTTCTTCGGCACCATCATCGGCTGGATCGGCACCGCGCTGACGGGGACCGATGCCGCTTCGAACGCGCTGTTCGGCAGCCAGCAGGTCATCACTGCAAATAAGCTCGGACTCAGCCCGACTTTGATGGCTGCGGCGAACAGCTCGGGCGGCGTGATGGGCAAGATGATCGACGCGCAAAGCATCGTGGTGGCCTCGGTCGCCACCAACTACATCGGCAAGGAAGGGGTGATTCTGCGCTTCGTCTTCTGGCACAGCCTGGCGCTGGCCGCCCTGGTCGGGCTGTTTGTCATGCTTCAGGCGTACGTGTTCCCGTTCATGGTCCCGGGCTGAAAGCGCGCATCGGAGGACGGCTCAAAGCGACCCTCGCGTGTGTCATTTCGCGGGGGTCGTTTGTACTTTTTACATTGGCGTCAGTGCAGTCGCACGGGCTGCGTCATGAATGCATCGAAGTTGGCGATGAACTCGTCGACCGAATCGTCGGTAGGATCGTCGGCGATCACTTGCGCGAGCGAATGGCCGAATACTTCCGCCATTTCGCCCTGCAGGTAGCCGCCTACACCTAGACGCTTATCGATGAGCTCGAAGGTACCCAAAGCCGGATATTCGACGACGTGATAGTGATTACTGTTGTAAACGATATTCATGCTGCTCACCTCCTTGAGCCAACGAGCGTTGCGCCAGTTGTGAGCTGGAGACACCTCGACCAACGAGATGGCGCGGCCGGAATCCGTTGCGGGCCAATGGCGGCTCTCGCTGATATACGAGCAACTTCTGCGCCACGGATTCATGCTCGGGCGTGCGTGCAAACAGTGAAAAGTTTTCCGATATGAGGAGATGCATATGACCGGAGCGGAAATCGAAGCGCGGCTCGCCGCACAGGGATACCGACTGCCCGAAGCGGTCGCGCCCGCGTATCAGTATGTCGCTGTGGTGGTGCACAACGACGTGGCCTACTTGAGCGGACAGATCCCGCGCGCCGGCTCACAAGTGTTGATGACCGGCAAGCTTGGGGCAGAAATAACGCTCGAGCAGGGTCAACGCGCCGCGGAGGCATGTGTTCTCCAGGGGCTTGCACAGTTGCGAGCCGAACTCGGAGATCTGGGGCGGGTTGCGCGGATCATCAAGGTGACTGGATTCGTTGCATCGGCCGCGGGATTCAACCAGCAGCCGCAGGTGATCGACGCCGCATCCAACCTTCTCGCTCTGGCGTTTGCCGATGCCGGCCGCCACGCCCGCAGCGCTGTCGGCGTGGCCGAGTTGCCGCGCAATGTACCGGTTGAGATCGAGATGATTGTAGCGGTGCAGGGATAACCGAGGCCGGCAGGCCCTCGATCCTCGGGACGCGTCCCAATATTCCCCGGGAGTCGAGGTGCGGCTCGAGCCGCAGGCACTGGAGGCGATCAGACGGTGTGACCGCAGGGCCGGTGCAGTGAAAACCCGAGGATTTCAGGGAAGCGTTTGACAGTTCGCGTCTTTCTCGCCAAAATTGCGAGTTTCGTTCGGAGGGGTTCCCGAGCGGTTAAGGAGGGGTTCCCGAGCGGTCAAAGGGAGCAGACTGTAAATCTGCCGGCCATGCCTTCGAAGGTTCGAATCCTTCCCCCTCCACCATGTATACGATGGCGTGGCTGGGATAAATGGCGTGGGCGGCACGGCAGAGCTGAAGGTGGAGTTCGGCCAAGCGGCGGGCACGCGGGGTTGGGAGTCGAGCGGGTGTAGCTCAATGGTAGAGCAGAAGCCTTCCAAGCTTACGACGAGGGTTCGATTCCCTTCACCCGCTCCAGAGCAACCGACGCATGCAGTACGGTTAGTTGTCGGGCAAAGAATTAAGCGTTGAAGGGCCCATGTAGCTCAGTGGTAGAGCACTCCCTTGGTAAGGGAGAGGTCGAGCGTTCAATCCGCTCCATGGGCACCAGAGTGTGTGAGTGAGTTGGGCTCCTCCGCGTAATTTTCAAAGGCGTTGTTTTTCGATCTCGAGCGAAGCCTCACGGCAAACCGGCAGAAGGAATGGGTCATGGCGAAAGGCAAATTTGAGCGCACCAAGCCGCACGTGAATGTGGGCACGATCGGTCACGTGGACCATGGGAAGACGACGCTGACGGCGGCGCTGACCCTGGTGTTGTCGAAGAAATTTGG
>JBGQKF010000392.1:0-4568 GCA_041499435.1 Gammaproteobacteria bacterium | reverse complement strand
CGCTCGGCGCGAGAACGCTCGTCAGCATCCCGCCTCGCGCGGCGGACGCAGTCCTGGGTGCATTCTTCATCCTGATGATTCCGGCGCGGCGGTGGATGGTGAACCACAAGCTGCGCGTGGGTCTGCCGCATCTCGCGATCGCGGGTGCGTTGATCGGCTACGCGACCGGTATCGTCGTCTCCACCGGTCCGATCAACACGCCGTTCTTTCTCGCCTACGGTCTGGTGAAAGGCGCCTTTCTCGGCACCGAAGCGCTGGGATCGCTCGGCATGTACGCCAGCAAGGCGCTCGCTTTCCGTAGCTTCGGCGCGCTCCCCAACGAGATCATCGTGCAAGGACTCATCATCGGCACCTCGCTGATGGCGGGCTCCGTGCTGGCGAAGCGGTTTGTCCTGCGGCTGCCGCCCGAACGTTTCTATCTGATGATGGAAGCGGTGCTGCTGTTCGCCGGGACGACGATGCTCATTGCGTCCTTCCTGTGATATCAGCGTCACCTGCCGGCGTGTAAAAAGCCATCTTCACGCCAGCGACACGATCGCATGCTCGGCGCTCGGCGCCAGCGGATGCAGGCTGCTGCTGCGAAAACCCCCACGCTTGAACATGCCATCGAGCTGCGACCAGGTATAGGCATCGCCTTCCTCCGTCGCGACGAGCATCGCCATGGCGAACGTCGCCGGAAACGGCGGAGACACCCGCTCCTCGTCCGGAACGAATTCCACGGTGAGTGCGATCCCGTCCGGCTTGAGAGCACGCTGCACCCGACGCAGAAATTCCACGCAACGATCCACGCCGAAGTGATGAAGGAAGTTGGGGATCAGCACAACATCGTACCCGTGGCCAAGCCCTACTTCGAACGCGTCGCCGGCAATCGTGCGATAACGGTCGGCCAAGCCTGCGTGACGCGCATTTTCCTTTGCAACCTCCAGCACGTTGCCCCAGTCCAGGCCCGTGATCTGCGCGTGGACGAATCGCTTGCCCACCTCGATACCGAACAGGCCATGCCCGGCAGCGATGTCGAGCACTTCGAGCCTGGCATCGGCTGGCCGCTCGATCAACTGAGCACAAAGCTGCGCAGGCCGAGCCATCATCGGGACCATGGAGCGGGCAAATTGCACCCAATCGGTATTTTCTTCAGCCATCAACCCGCCAGCGGGCAGCGCAGTGCCACCTTTGCGCACCGCCGCCGTCAGGTTCGCGTAGCCTTGCCGCAGTGTCGGCCGGTGCATGAAGTCAAGCACGCCCCCCACATAGGCGGGTGACTTGCGATCGAGAAACATGGCACTGTCGGCGGTAAGCTCGTAGCGGCCACGTTCTTTGCGGAGAAAGCCTGCGACGACGAGGAAATCGCAGAGCACGCGCACGCCCTTCTCGTGGGCTTTACAGTGCTGCGCAATCTCGCCGGCAGTGCGATCTCCTGCACCGACGGCGCTGAACAAATCGAGCTCCACCGCGGTCCGTAAAGCCTCAGTGCGCTGGTACGCAGACGCCGCGTCGAAGAAACGCTCGGGCGTCGGTGCATCGGTTGTGCCGCTCATTTCCAGGCTCTCCTAATCTGCTTGCTTTGTGATAGCAGGCACGCTGCCACAACCGCTGCGTGAAATACTTCGCCTGGTGCAATACGCACCGTCGACTGCAAGCTCGCCTAACTGCCATATTACACAGGTCCATAAACGATCTTCGCGCACTTCGCGGCACGTGAATCCTGGAGCGCTTTCCGGAGTCGAGCCGCCGATTTCTGACGCGGCGCGTTTTGAGTTTGAGCGCTGCTCCCCAGGGAACACGCGGGCGATTATCCGCCCAAGCTTTGCCGACAGATGCCCTCGTCGACCTGCGCGAGCGCATGACGGATCGCGGTGTCTTCGCGTGGGCGCACCACGCGCGCGATCTCACTGCTATCGCTCAGGAAGATCAAGGTCGGCCACAGCTTCACACCGAACGAGCGGCCCAAGGGCCGCCCGCCGCCATCGGTGATCCTGATGTGGCGCACGTTCGGATGATCGGCGAGCGCGACTGCGATGTGCGCCTGAGCAGCGCGACAGTGTCCGCACCATGCAGTGCCGAATTCGAGCATCACCGGACCGGCCAGTGCATCGATCTGCGCGCGGGATGGTTCGGCGGGAGGGTCGGTTTGCTTTGTCGTCATGACCACCAAGACTACCAAAGGTCAGGTGCCGCAGCACAAGATCACACGCCAGGGCGAGTTGGCGGAAACGAACCAACGAAGCACGAAGCGGAGCGCAAGCTGGCCCTACCGTACACCGGCTCGCCAGCGGGCGCAGTCCGCGTCTGCTCGGCACGGTGTGCGACTTGATGAGAACAACGCTGCGCGCAGCGGCGCCAGCATGTGTCGCTTGTTGTCCCGCTTCTTGTATTCGGCGGAATACTGAATGCATGCAGCTATGGGAAAGGCGGAAGGGGCATCTGTATAAAAGGAGAAGGTGTCCCGGGAGGGAGATTTCGGTCTCGGCCCCAATCCGGATAGCCGTCTGTTAGCGTGCCCATGAATGCGACCAGGTCCGACTCCTCGGTTGCAGTTAATCCTAAATTTCCCAGCTCGTCTCTGTTGACGTTCTGCGCGACTTCCGGCTCCGGCCATCCGCTGATACCGAAGCCGGGATCCTTGTTGTCGGCGACAAAACCAAGCGTATCGCGCGTGTTATAGAAGTGCGTGATCTGCGCGAGTGTCTTGAATACCCCGTTGTGTCCATAAGGAGCCGTGATGGCGATATTGCGCAGACTCATCACCTTGTGCTTGCCAATGTCGTCGCCAGCGGGATCACGCGCCGCGATGTCGGAACGACCGCCGAGACCGAGGTTCGGCTCGGGGTTTCCTGGAATGTTGACGTTACGCGGCAATCCGATATTGTCATAGGTGAAGTCAGTGAAAAGCGGCGGTTGCACGCGGCCATCGGGTGCGATGCCAGGCTCGATGATGTGACACGCAGCGCACCTAGCCTTTCCGTTGAACAGTTCGAACCCGCGTTGCTCTTTCGGCGACAGCTCAACCTGTCCAGCAAGAAAATAATCGAATTTAGAAGTGAATCGGTTGAATGCCCGCGTTTTTTCGAACGTAGCGATGGCCTTAGTCATCGCATCGTATGCGGCGAACACCGCGGGAGGGGGAGTTTGGGTGGCTGATGCGTTCTCGGGCTCTGCAATGCGCTCCAGATCGATGTCATAGACATTCTTGAACAAAACGCGATACCGTGGGTCCTCCTTCAGCCGCGTAACCACCGCCCATTTGCTGGGCATTGCCATCTCCACCGTGTTCAGGAAGGGGGCCGCGGCCTGTTCCTGCAAGGTTGCGGCACGCCCGTTCCAGAACTGGCCGCCTACATACAGGCCTTCGGAAGCATCCCAATGGAAGAACGGACTAAACGCGGCATACCCAACGCTTGGCGCATTCAGCGTCCCGAACCGATCAGGCACCGAGCCGGTCGACACCGGCGTTCCTTTTTCAATATTGTCTGGGTCGATGAAGCCTGCCACCGGCAGCGGACGATTGGTTGTCGGATCAATCGCCAGTGTTAGCTGATGACAACTCGCACAGGACTGGTTTCGCCTGAGAGACAGGTTCTTATCACTGTATAAGAGAAAGCCCAACAGTTCCTCGGGCGTCTGTAACCGAGGCGTTACTATGCCAGACGCGTTCAGGAATCCTTTGAGCTTTTGCCGGATGGTTTCCAGCCGCTGCAACCGCGGCCCATTATCGCGGGAGAATGCGGCTGATACGGGAATGGCTAACACCGTTGCTACGACCACTGCGGACAGGATTCGGCGCGTCATGTGCAGGTCTTCTCGGATTTTCTTGTACTGGTTGCTTGCTGCGAAGTGGTTCTCGACTGAGGGTAGCGGTTGGAATCGTTAGCGTAGGTGTTCTGTTTGAATTCGCCGCCAAGCCTGCGTACGGTGCAACGCGGCCAGCTCTGCTCGATGCGTAGGCCCATCCCCTCGCATAGCTGCTTGAGTGAAAAAGGCTGGCTGGCCTGACGCGAAACTGCAGGCACTCGGCTGGCTCGTGGCCCCTTTTTCTCGAACCGGCGGGGCTGTCCGGCTTCCCAGGCGGAGCAAGTCGATTCAGGCTGTGAGGCTCAGCTTACCCAGTGCCGTGAGACGTAGCCGGTATTCACGGCCTGCGTGCTCGATCACCACTTGGCGCTGACCTTGAAGCAATCCGGCACTCGAATGGCAGCGTAACGGTTCGGCTGCGGTGCGCTCCGTGGCGACCAACCCGCCCGTCATACCACAGCGTCGGGTTGTTTCATCCTTTATGCAAATGAGAATAAAACGCATTTACGGAGATGTCAATACCCCGCACCGTCCAATCTCTTCTCGAGGGCCCGCTCGCAGATCATCGCCGCGATGATCGATCCACTGGCAAGATCCTCACACACCTTCGCTTGCCGGCGCCCGCACCGCCCAGATCATCGGCGCGGGCTCTGTTCCAAGCGGCCCTGCTGAGCTGCCTCCCATCCGGTGTAGACCCACTGAGCCGACGATCCCGCTCGGCCGCATTCGCGCAAGCGGCTAAACTGTCTTGACATTGGCCACTGCTTTCTACTTGACCT
>JBGQKF010000391.1:0-4570 GCA_041499435.1 Gammaproteobacteria bacterium | reverse complement strand
GGCGATCTGGTCTCGTTCGTCGATCAGGCTGGCATCTACAACCTGCTGGAGCAGACCAACGTGTTCGCCATCAACATGGCCGACTACACGACGCTCACGGCGGTGAAGAATCTGCCGCACGGCATTCATTCGGCGAGCCGATACATCAAGACGTTCCCCGCCACCGCGGAGAACGCGGCGTGGGCCGACGCCTACAAGGCGAAGTACGGAGACTACCCGACCAATTGGTCGTGGGAGAACACGGTTGCGATGGGCTGCATCGTGAGCGCGATGAAGAAGACCAACTCCACCGACAGCGCGAAGCTCGCCGATGCGATCCGTGGCATGAAGCTGAAAACACCCTTCGGCGCCGACGGGACCATCACCATGCGCGCCGACGATCAGACCATGGTCGGCTACGCGTTGGGCTGGGGCACGACCATCCCCAAGGAGCCGTACGTTCCGAACGTCACGCCGGGCGACTGGAAGGCGATCTTCGAGCACGAGGCCGAGTGGAAGAAGACGATGGGTTACGCGTAAGCGCGCGCGCCGTCCCATAGATTTCTCCGCAGCGTTATCGCGCTGCGGAGATGCATGTGTCCATTTGCCACTCGGAGTAGACCTTGGATCTGCAAGCGATGCTGGCGTGCTTTGCGTCCGCCTCCTGTCTGGTCACGCAGACCACCGGCGGGCTGATCAGCGGCATGCTGCTGTTTCTGGTCGCCGCCGGGTTGTCGCTGATCTTCGGCACCCTCAAGGTCGTCAACTTCATGCACGGCTCCCTCTACATGCTCGGGGCCTATTTCGCGTTCACGATCTACAACGTCACCGGCAGCTACGCGCTCGCGGTGCTCGGCGCCGCGCTCGGTGTCGGACTGTTCGGCCTGCTGTTCGAACGTCTGTTCATGAGCCGCGTTTACGGCACCGACGTCCTCATGCAGCTGCTGGTGTGCTACAGCTTCATCCTCATCCTCGACGACGCAGTGAAGATCATCTGGGGCGCCGAATTCCGCTCGATGGGCATGCCGGCTGCGTTCCAGCGTCCGCCGATCATCATCGCAGGCGGCGTCCTGCCGGTGTTCTACCTGTTCCTGATCGGGATCACCATTTTAGTTGCGCTCGCGCTGGGGCTCGTCATCACCAGAACCCGGATCGGCAAGATCGTGCGCGCGGCGGCGGTGAACCCCACCATGACCTCAGCCTTGGGTATCAATACCACGCTGGTTTACGGTGGGGTCTTCGCGCTCGGCTCACTGCTCGCCGGGCTCGCCGGCGCACTCGCTGTGCCGGTGCGTTCACTGGTATCCGGAATGGGGTTCTCGATCCTGATCGAGTCGTTCATCGTTACGGTGATCGGCGGGATGGGCTCGGTGGCCGGTGCTCTGGTCGGAGCGCTGCTGATCGGGCTGGTGCGCAGCTTCGGCTCGATCGGCTTTCCGCTGTTCACCGAGGGACTCATGTTCTTGTTCATGACCCTCATCCTGATCACGAAGCCGAGCGGCCTGTTCGGGAAGGAACTATAGCCTCATGCGCAAGTCTTCGATCAGGCGAGACGCGTTGATTGCAGTCGGCTTGCTCGTTCTGCTGGCGGCCTTGCCGATCGTTTTCCCGAGCAAGTCGTTCTCCGACTTCGTCATGCGCGCCTCGGCGTATGCGATCTTCGCCACATCGCTCAACCTGCTGGTCGGCTACGCCGGTATGGTTTCATTCGGCCATGGGCTCTTCTTCGGACTGGGCGCGTACAGCTTTGCGCTGCTGATGCAGAAGCTGGGGACCTCGATCCCGGTGGCGTTTGCGCTGACCGTTCTGATCAACGCGCTGGTCGCGGCGGTCATCGGCGCGATCTGCGTGCGCCTCAAGGAGATCTACTTTTCGTTCCTGACGCTCGCTTTCCAGATGCTGTTGTACAGCCTCATCATCGCCTGGACCGCGATCACCGGCGGAGATCAAGGGCTCACCGGCGGTGTGCCCCGGCCGCCCTTTCTCGGTGTGCGGCTCGACGAGCCGCATCACCTGTACCTGTTCTGCTGCACGGTGCTGGTGGTCTCGCTCTTCTTGATGTGGCACCTGGTGCGCTCGCCCTTCGGTTATACGCTGCGGATGATTCGCGACAATCCGCGCCGCGCCGGTTTTCTCGGCATCCAGGTCTGGCGCATTCGCGTGCTGGCCTTCATCGTTGCGGGTGTGTTCGGCGGCGTCGGCGGGATGCTGATCAGCCTCTTCGTCTCGAGCGCCTATCCCGATTTTGCGTACTGGACCGTTTCCGGCGAAGCGGTGTTTATGATCATGCTGGGCGGCATCAACGTCTTCTTCGGCCCGCTCGTCGGGGCGGCGCTGTTGCTGATGCTGAACGATCTCGTGACCAAGGTGACGGAACACTACAGCCTGGTCCTCGGGGTGATCATCCTCATTTTCGCACTCGGCCTGCGCAAGGGATTGCTGGGATTCGTCATGCAGGCATGGACCAGATACGGGTCCGGCGTACCCGCGACCGTAAAGAGCGCGGGAACATCGGGCCGCAACTGACATGCTCAAGATCGAAAATCTGCAGAAGTCCTTCGGCGGCGTCAGCGCGATCAGCGATGTCAGCATGTATTTCGCACCCGGGTCGCTCACGGCGGTGATCGGTCCCAATGGCGCCGGCAAGACCAGCTTGTTCAATCTCATTTCCGGCGCTATGCGCCCCGATACCGGTCGCATCCTGCTCGACGGCGAGAACATTGCCGGACTTCCCGCGCCCACGATCGTGCGACGTGGCGTCGGCCGAGCTTTTCAGATCGCCAGCATTTTTTCCTCGCTCACCGTGCGCGAGGCGATCCTCGGAGCGGTCAACGCGCACCGGCGATGGTATGCACGATTGGGCCGGCGCTTCCCGCTGGCAGAAGCGCAGGCCCAGGCCGACGAGGTGATGGAGCTGGTCGGCTTGACGACAACCGCGGACACGCTGTCGGGCAACTTGTCGCACGGCGATCAGAAGGTGCTCGATATCGCGCTGGCGCTGGCGTTGGAGCCGAGGGTCCTGCTCCTCGACGAGCCCACCGCCGGGATGGGAGCGGAAGAGCGCTGGCAGATGATGGAAACCGTGCATCAATTGTGGGAACGCAAGCACATGACTTTGGTATTCATCGAGCACGACATGGACATCGTGTTCAAGTTCGCGCAGACGATCAGGGTGCTGAGTTACGGACGCGTGCTGGCTGAAGGACTGCCCGAAGAGGTCCGTCGCCATCCCAAGGTCATCGAGGCTTATCTGGGCGCTAAATACGACGCGGAGCATGCATGAGCGATCGCGTGATGTTCGAAGCGCAAGGCATCGACGTGTTCTACGGTGCCAGCCAGATCCTGTTCGATGTGAGCGTTGCCGTGATCGAAGGACAGACCATGGCCCTGCTCGGTCGTAACGGCGCGGGCAAATCCACCACGCTCAAGGCAATCGCCGGCATTGCACCGCCCTCGCGCGGGCGCGTTCGCGTCACCGACGCAGAAATGCAGGGGAGGAAGCCGCACGTCATCGCGCGAGCCGGCATCGGCTTCGTGCCCGAAGACCGGCAGGTATTCCCCGAGCATTCGGTGGAGGACAACCTGGTGATCGCTGCCAAGAAAGGCCCCGCTGGTCAAGACTACTGGAACCTGAAACGCATCTATGAAATGTTTCCCCTGCTGGTGCCTCTCAAGCAGAGGATGGCCGGGAATTTGTCGGGCGGCGAGCAACAGATGCTCACCATCGCACGCACGCTTATGGGCAATCCCATTGGCTTGCTGCTCGACGAGCCGAGCGAGGGGTTGGCGCCGGTGATCGTCGAGCGGATCGGTGAGCTGTTGCGACGGCTCCGGGACATGGGCGTCACGGTGCTGCTGGCCGAGCAGAACATGCATTTCTGTCTCGGGATCGCGAGCCACGCCACCATCATCGACAAAGGCCAGATCGTCTACCGGGACACGATCGATGCACTCAAGCAGGATGAGGCGGTGAAGAGCCGCTACCTCGCGCTGTGAGGACGCGCCCGGGTCAGTAGAATAAGAGTCGGGTGCACAGGAATGCGGGAAAAGTAAATGTCTGGCGTTGCTATATCGGGTATTGCGGTCGTCACCGGAGGTGCCAGCGGCATCGGCGCGGCCTGCTGCCGGGAGCTGGCGGCTCGCGGTGCGCAGATCGTCCTGCTGGATCGAGACGAGCGCGTACATGGCGTCGCGCGCGAGGTGAACGGTCGCGCTTGGGTCGTCGACGTGGCCGACGAAGCAGCGCTGGCGCACTGCGCCGATTCGATCGAGGCGGAACTGGGCCCAGTGGACGTTCTCGTCAACAGCGCGGGAGTGATCCAGGTACCGCTGCCGCCAGATCGCCTATCCATGGCGAGCTGGGATGAGGTGGTGCGCGTGGATCAGCGCGGGACCTACGTAGCCGCGATGGTCTTCGGTACGCGCATGGCCGCGCGCCGGCGGGGGAGCATCGTCAACATCGCCTCCGTCGCGGGGATGCGCTCGATGCCGCTGCACGCCTATGCGCCGGCAAAAGCCGCTGTGATTGCCATGACCGAATGCCTCGCAGCGGAATGGGGACCGGCCCAGGTGCGCGTGAATGCCGTGTCTC
>JBGQKF010000390.1:0-4586 GCA_041499435.1 Gammaproteobacteria bacterium | reverse complement strand
GATGTCGCGCCCGTCGAGGTGAACGGAGCCGCCATCGACATTCTCCAGTCCGGCGATCAGACGCAGCAGCGTCGACTTGCCGCATCCCGATGGTCCCACGAATACGACGAACTCCCCTTTCTCTATCGTGAGGTCGATGCCCTTGATAGCACGGTGCTCGCCGAAGAATTTTTCCACACCCTTGAGTTCGAGAAAGGCCATACGCGCTGCTCCCAGGTTACTTCACCGCACCGAACGTCAATCCCTGCACCAACTGCCGCTGACTGAACCAGCCGAATACCACGATCGGCGCGATCGCCATGAACGAGGCACAGGAGAGCTTGGCCCAGAACAGACCTTCCGGGCTCGAGTAGGAGGCGATGAGCGCTGCCAGGGTGCCGGCCTTCGCCGCAGTCAGGTTCAACGACCAGAACGCCTCGTTCCACGCCAGCACGAGGCACAGCAAACCGGTCGAAAAGAGACCTCCCATGCCGAGCGGCAGCAGGACTCGCCGAAACTCCTGCCACAACGTCGCGCCGTCCATACGGGCCGCTTCCAGAATCTCGTGCGGGATGTCGCGGAAGCTCGAGTACAGCATCCACACCATGATGGGCAGGTTGCTGAGCGTGAACACGATGATCAGCGCCAGGCGCGTGTCCAGCAACCCGGCCGTCTGCGCCAGCACGTAGATCGGCACCAGCGCCCCGACCGCCGGCATCATCTTCGTGGAGAGCATCCACATCAACACATCCCGCGTCCATCTGCTGCGAAAAAACGCCATCGAGTACGCCGCCGGAAAGGCGATGGCCAGCCCGAGCAGCGTGGACACCACGCTCGTGATCACCGAGTTCTGTGCGTACAGCAGATAGTCGCTGCGCCGCTGCACCTCCACGAAGTTATCCAGCGTGGGCGTGAAGAACAGCAGCGGCGGCACCGAGATCGCCTGCAGCTCGGTCTTGAAAGACGTGAGCACGAGCCACCCGAGCGGAAAGAAGATCACCAGCGTTACCATCCACGCGGCGACGGTGCGAGCGATCAATGCAGCACTAACCGGAGGTTTGGGAGCCATATCGTTCTAGTCCAGATTTTTGCCGATCATGCGGATCAGGAATATTGCGACGATGTTGGCCAGGACGACCGCGAACAAGGCTCCGGCCGAAGCCACCCCCGCATCGAAGTTGAGCAGCGCCTGCTTGAAGATCAGGAACGCGATGTTGGTGCTCGCGTCACCCGGGCCTCCGCCGGTAGTGGTGAAGATCTCCGCGAACACGCTCATCAAGAAGATCATCTCGATCATGATCACGACCGCGATCGAGCGCCCCAGGTGGGGAACATAGAGATAGCGCAACTGCTGGAAATAGCGCGCGCCATCCATACGCGCGGCCTCGAGTTGTTCGCGGTTCATCGATTGCAGCGCAGTGACGAAGATGAGCGTGGCGAACGGCAGCCACTGCCACGCCACCATCACGATCACCGAGAACAGCGGCCAGTCCGTCATCCAGTCGACCGGCTTTGCGCCGAAGAAGTGCCACACTTGCGCGAACACGCCGTAGATCGGGTTCATCATCATGTGTTTCCACAGGAGCGCGTTTACCGTGGGCATGACGAAAAAGGGGGAGATGAGCAACACGCGCACGAGGCCGCGACCCGGGAACGGGTCGTCGATCAACAGGGCCACCGAGACCCCGCCGACCACGGTGATCGCGATGACGCTGCCGAGCAGCAGCAGCGTGTTGACGATGGCGGTCCAGAACGACGCATCGGTAACGAAGAACTCGTAGTTGGCGAGGCCGATGAAGCCGGTCTCGCCCGGCTGCATGAGGTTGTAGCGGATGAGCGAAAAATAGATCGTCATCACCAGCGGCACGATCATCCACAGGAAAAGCGTCACCACCGCAGGCGCGAGCAGCGCTCGGGGAAGGAATCGACTCGCTGCTTCGCCGCGCGGGCGGCCGGGCGCGCTTACGGGAGTAGACGCGGCCTCAACAGCGTCCGTATTGAGCGCGGCAGAGCGAAGTGGCGACATGAACGGCTCCCAGGGTAGTGAGCTGTCCGCTGCGGCTCCGCCGTTTCAAGCGGCGGAGCTCATCCCGGACAACGTCGAAGAGCGCAGCGCGAACCGGAGCTCGATCTACTTGTAATACCCCGCCTTTCGCATCTCGCGGTCTGCAGCCGTCTGAGAGCTCTTCAGCGCCTGATCGACGGAGACTTTGCCGGCCAGAGCCGCGCTCATCTGCTGTCCGACCGCAATGCCGATGGCCTGGAACTCCGGGATCGCCGCAAACTGAACACCGACGTACGGCGATTTCGGCAGCGTGCTGTCATTGGGATTGGCAGTGTCGATCGCCTTCTTCTCTGCAGTAGCAAATTTGGCCGCCTTCAAAAACTCCGGAGTCGTGTAAGTGCTCTTGCGCGTGCCGGTGGGGATACTGCCCCAACCCGCTTCTTTGCCGACCAGCTTGATATAGTCCTTCGAGGTGGCCCAGGCGATGAACTTTTGCGCCGCCTCCTGATTCTTGGAGCCTGCCGGGATCGCCAGCGCCCATGCCCACAGCCAGTTCGCACCCTTGGGTGTCACCGCGACCGGCGCTTGCGCGAAAGCAACTTTGTCCGCAACTTTGCTTTGCTTTGGATCAGTGATGAAGGAGGCTGCGATCGTGGCGTCGACCCACATGCCGCACTTGCCTTCGTTGTACAGCGCCAGGATCTCATTGAAGCTGTTGGATGAGGATCCCGGCGGTCCGTACTTGTTCAGCAGATCGACGTAGAAGTTGATGGCGTCCTTCCATGGCTTGCTCTCGAGCTGCGGCTTCCAGCTCATGTCGAACCACTGCCCGCCATTGGTATTCACTAAGGTGGACAGGAACGCCATGTTGTCGCCCCAGCCCGGCTTGCCGCGCAGGCAGATGCCGTAGACGCCGGACTGCGGGTTGTGGATTTTTGCAGCGAGCTCTTTGACCTGTTCCCAGGTGGGACGCTCCGGAAGCTTGACCCCCGCCTTGTCCGCGAGATCCTTGCGATACATCAGCATCGAGCTCTCGCCATAGAAGGGCGCGGCGTACAGCTTGCCGTCGACCGACAGGCCTTGCCGCATCGCCGGCAGCAGATCGTCGATGTCGTACGCGGCATCAGGCTTCAACTCCTGCAACCAGCCTTTCTTGCCCCAGATCGGGGTTTCGTACATGCCGATCGTCATGATGTCGAACTGGCCACCCTTGGTGGCGATGTCGGTGGTCACGCGCTGGCGCAGCACGCCCTCTTCGAGCGTGACCCACTTCACCTTGATGTCGGGATTGGCTTGCTCGAAGAATTTGGTCAGCTTCTGCATCTCGATCATGTGACCGTTGTTGACGGTCGCGATCACGAGCTCGGTGGCAGCGTTCGAGACACCGGCAACGGCGAGGCCGAATGCCAGCGCCATGGCTGATTTCAGGTTCATGGAAACTCTCCTCCGGAATAGTTTTAGTTGACCCCGGTGCGGCGCTTTCGTCACATGGGCGCCGTTTATGATAGACGTCGCCGAGCGTCGGTCTAGTACTTCGGAGTGGGACTTTAGATACTTTTTTGCAGGCTTTGCGCGGGCAAGCCAGAAAGGCACCCAAAAAAGTATTGCCGGGTGCTAGCGGATTCCCTCGATCAGTAAGCCCCTTGTAACCTTGGAGGCTAATAGTTATCCAGGCTAGAGCCGCTACGCGATGCCATAAGCATTCGCGGAGAGCTCAGGTCACATGTTAGGCTTGCCTTCCGCTTGCTCGACTCGGTCGGTGTATTTTGCCGACTGGGTGAGACCTGCAACGCAATGCTGCTGCGCAGCGCTGGCGCATTGCACGCGTAATAAGAGGAGACTCGATGAGCATCAGCGGCACCGCGACAAGCGCGCTTACTGACGCTGACCACCGCAGCCAGCTCAAGCGCGCGGTGATCGCGAGCACGGTCGGAACCACCATCGAGTGGTACGACTTTCTGCTCTACGGGCAGGTGGCTGGGCTGGTCTTCGGCAAACTCTATTTCCCAAAATCCGACCCGCTGGTCGGCGCGCTGCTGGCGTTTTCCACGTACGCCGTCGGCTTTATCGCCCGCCCGATCGGTGCCGCGATCTTCGGCCACTGGGGCGATCGCATCGGACGCAAATCGGCGTTGATCGCGACACTCCTGATCAGCGGTCTGGCGACCTTCGCCGTCGGCCTGGTGCCGACCTATGAGCAGGTCGGGATCTGGGGTGGCGTGATCCTGACCGTCCTGCGCTTCACCCAGGGCATCGGGGTCGGTGGCGAATGGGGCGGCTCGGCGCTCTTGTCGATGGAGTGGGCCAGAACGAACAAGCATCGCGGCTTCATCGTCGCGTGGCCGCAGGTCGGCGGGCCGGGTGGGCTATTCCTGGCGACCCTTGCGGTGCTGATATTCAGCAGGATCTCCGGCGACGAGTTCCTTACTTGGGGCTGGCGTGTCCCGTTCCTCATCAGCATCGTCATGGTGGCGGTCGGTCTCTATATACGGCTCGGCATCCTCGAGACGCCGACCTTCCAGCGACTGGTCACGGAAAACCGGATCGAGCGCGCACCGATTGTTGAAGTGGTGAAACGCCAGCCAAAGCAGATCATCCTCTC
>JBGQKF010000389.1:0-4597 GCA_041499435.1 Gammaproteobacteria bacterium | reverse complement strand
TGTGGGTTCCTCTCGAGCTGCGGACACAGCCGAGGCGAGCGGCGTCAGGGCTTTCGACCGATGCAGGTACAGGCTCTCGTACCACAACGAGCTCAGGAAGATCGCGGTCAGCGCCAGGACGTAAAAGAGCCAGTAGTGACGAAAGCGTGCAAGCACCGCGAGCAGACGCGAAGTGCCCGCCCCGTCTACCGACCCCGGCGCACCGATCCAATCGGCGCGCCCGCGGGTCCATTTCTCGTCTCGCCCACGCGCAGGTTTCGATTCGACGAATTTTATCCAATCGTCATAGTCACGGCGCTTTTCGGGATCGGACAGCACATCGTAGGCGCTGTTGAGCAGCGCCATCATCTCGGTTGCTTCCAGGTCCGACGCATGCCGGTCCGGATGATACTTCAGAGACAGCGCACGATAGGCTGCGCGCACAACCTCAACGGGTGCGTCGCGTGCTATCTTCAAGCTATCGTAGTGAGTGTGCGGCATCTCTCGGCGGTTTCCAAGACGGCCTGCTTGTCACTCAGCGCAGGGCCGGTTCCGATCGATAAAGCGCGCGCTCGCACTCCCGGCGACGGCTCAGGCGAGCGCTGTACGAAACGTGACATTAGCGCCACCTGAAAGTTTACGTGCCTGACGTTCGAAGTGACGGAAATCACTGGAGCCAGCATCAATTGACTCTCGATGCCCTGGTTCCAGCCCTGAGTCGACTACCCGACCCGTGACTCCAGCAGACGACGCGGGCAATTTCCCGGTGCCCTCGCAGCCAGAAGCCCGTGAATTCAGCCCGCTACCGCTGCCGCTCCAGCCGCCGCGCATTCATGGTCCTCATCAGGCGAGCCGCCTCCGCATCCGATCGCGCCGATGACGCGTCCGCCGACCGTTATCGGCACGGCACCGGTGGAAGGAAGCGCCTCGCCGCGCGACACCGCGGGTACCGCCGACCAGAATACGGGATTGCCTTTCTGCAGTTCGACCAGCTCGCGTGTCGAGCGCCTGAAAGCCGCCGCTGCGACCGCTTTGGCGCGCGATGTGTCGGTCGTCAAGAAACCGGTGCGATCGCCTTTCATGACCACCACCAGGCGACCCGCCTCGTCGACAACCGTTACGGTCACGGCAACGTTCATCGCGACCGCCTTCGCGAGCGCGGCACGTGCTGCACGATCGGCAACCTCCAGCGTCATCTCCAGCATGTCTCCTCCTGCAATGAAGCGATTACGCCACCATGTTAGCGCAACGCAGACAAAGGGCGTCGTGCCTTGCCGTTGGCATAGGGGACACAAGTTCGGCGCATGTCACGCCAGGGCGACGGCTTGGCTTCAATACCCATGCGATTTGATAGCGTAAACTGCCCGGGTCGTCTCCGGTCACCAAAACGCCAAGCGCGGTATCTTGCTTTTCGCCATTCGACTACATGAGAAGCCCGGTCCTCTGGTTCGCATTGATTCTAGCGGCCGCCGTCGGCGGTGGATTCTATTTCTGGAAGGTCAGAGCCGATCGGGAAGCTCGCCTGGAGCAGATCCCAGCGAGCAAGCCCGAGGTCGCACAGTTGGCGCCGCCCGCGGCCGATGAACCGGAGGTCGCGCATCCGCTGCCACCGACGCCGCCGCCCACGCCCGGCTCCGACCCAAAGCCGTTGCCACCGCTGAGCGAGAGCGATCAAGCGTTGCATGCATCGCTCGCAGCACCGCTCGGCAGCCGCGCATTCGACGATATCGTCATATCGAAGGACATCGCACGCCGCATCGTCGCGACCGTCGATAATCTCCCGCGGAAGAAGATCGCCGAGCGCCTGTTGCCGGTGAGGCCGCCTGCTGGACAATTTGTGACCAGCGGGCAGGGCGAAATTGTCACGCTCAGCGCAGCCAACTACGTCCGCTACAGTCGCTACCTCAAGCTGGTCCAGGCAGTCGACGCCAAGCAGCTGGTGGCGCTGTATGTGCATTATTATCCTCTATTTCAACAGGCATACCAGGAGCTCGGCTATCCCAGGAAGCAGTTCAACGATCGACTGATTCAGGCCATCGATGATCTGCTGCAAGCGCCGGCCGTCCCGCAACCGGTCGAACTGGTGCGGCCCAAAGTTCTCTATGAATTCGAGGATCCCGCGCTCGAAGATCTCTCCGCGGGGCGTAAGATCATGATCCGCATCGGGCCGGAAAATGCCGCCGCGATGAAGGCAAAGCTGCGCGAGATCCGGCGCGAGCTGGTGACGGAGGGACACTAATCCTGTAATGATCGTTACGGTACTGAAGCAGGCGGCAGAATTAATCCACCACCTGCGGCCGCTTTCCCTGTAGAATGTGCCCCGCATGCAGCATCATCCTTCCGCATCTTAGCAATTCGCGCGGTCAAGCCCTAAGCCCTCCTGCCCCTGGTGTCGTACTCTCGTACACCGCCCCGGCACGAAGCTTCTGTGCCGGAACACCTCGGATTCGCCGTACCTCCGCACGAGGTTGCTGCATCACCTGCGCACATCGACGCGTAATGTTTTTGCGTGCGTGCGTTTGTCCATCCACCAAGGAACCCAATGACTTTTGCAACGCTGGGTCTTCACCCAGATATTCTCAGAGCAGTTGCCGATGCCGGCTATCAGGCGCCCACGCCGGTGCAGGCCCAGACCATTCCCGCCGCCCTCGACGGCCGTGATCTGATGGTCTCCTCGCAGACCGGATCGGGGAAGACCGCTGCGTTCATCCTCCCCGCGATACATCTTTTCGCAACGACTGAACAGGCCGATCTGCAACCACCTTCCGGCAATCAGAACAAGCGCGCTCGCTCCGCGGCTGCACCTGCGCGCCCTCGGATGCTGGTCCTTACACCCACGCGGGAGCTCGCTCTGCAGGTCACTGCGGCGACGGACAGGTACAGTACGCACGTGCGGCACGTGAATGCAGCTTCCATACTGGGTGGCATGCCTTACTCCAGGCAGCGGCAGGCACTGGCGCGCAACCCCGAGATCCTCGTGGCAACGCCCGGACGTCTGATGGATCATATGCGCACCGGGAAGATCGACTGGTCGCAGCTCGAGCTGCTGGTACTTGACGAGGCCGATCGCATGCTCGATATGGGTTTCATCGACGCAATCGACAGCATCGTGGCGTCGCTTCCGCAGGACCGTCAGACGATGCTGTTCTCAGCAACGTTGGAGGGCGTAGTTGGCAAGCTCGGACAGAAGATCACGCGCGATCCGCTGGTGGTCAGGGCTGCTGGCCCTTCCGCGAGTCACGAGAACATCCAGCAGCGCCTGCATTTCGTGGATGACGCGTCTCACAAGGGCCGCCTGCTCGATCACCTGCTGCGCGATTTAAGCGTAAATCAGGCGCTGGTATTCACCTCCACTAAGCGCGACGCCGACGCGATCGCCGAGCGCCTGGCGAGTGCCGGGTTTTCTGCGGCCGCGCTGCACGGAGACATGCAGCAGAATGCACGGAATCGGACACTGGATGCACTGCGCAGGGGCCGCCTGCGCGTGCTGGTCGCAACCGACGTCGCTGCCCGCGGTATCGATGTACCGAGCATCACGCACGTTTTCAATTTCGATCTGCCGCGATCTCCCGAGGACTACGTGCACCGTATCGGACGAACCGGTCGCGCGGGGCGTGACGGGTTCGCGATATCGCTGGTGCATCACACGGAAACGAGCAACGTGAGGAGTATCGAGCGCTTCACCAGACAGGACATCCCGGTCGATGTCGTGCCTGGATACGAGCCGCGGAGAACCGGCGGCGAGCGGACGCGCAAGCCCGGCTCGGCCGGCAGAAATGCGAAGGCAGGTGACAGCAAGCGCGGCTGGCATTCGAAGCCGAGCAAAACGCGCAATGGCGACTCCAGGCGGAGCGCGCCAGGACACACGAGCAGCAGCTTTCGTTAAAGCATTGGTCACGGCCCCGTTGCGCGCCTGCAAATTGCACGCACGGGGCAAGGTAAGTCATGCGGGCTGCGTAGTCCGTCTGGCTGGCGCTTTCGTCAACATCAGCAGTGAGGTGAAACATGGCCATCAAGAAAGAGAAGATCCAGCACGACGATGTCAATCGCATGCCTTATTACCCGGAGAAGAGCGATCGGTACGTTCTCATCCGTGACGGCGCAGAGGTCTTCCGCGGAACACACGCCGACTGCTACACCGCATTGCTGAAGAGACAATCACGCTCGACCGCGTACGCGTTGCGCTTCGGCGGGTGGGAGTGCAAGCATGTGTCGCAACTCACACCGGAGAACGCCAGTTGATTCGGTGTGAGCACGGCGTGTTTTAGGCCCCATCAGTAAAAGAAGCCCGGCCTCATTCGAGCTCGGATTTTTGATCTACACCAGGCTCGTTGATGCGCACAGAACGGGTCGTGACGATGACCTACTTTGGCTTTGGCCCGCGGCGCTTAACCTGCGCCTGCGCAGGTTAGCCTCCGCCGCAACATGCCTGCGCAGGTTGTCGTTCCGAAAGTAGGTCTGTCGTCAGGAGGCTATAAAGACGAAACCCCCTGGGCATTCGCACCAGGGGGTTCGCTTTTATAGGGTCCTGACGATGACCTACTTTCGCGCGGTATACCCCGCACTATCATCGGCGCGACTGCGTTTCACGGTCCTGTTCGGGATGGGAAGGCGTGGT
>JBGQKF010000388.1:0-4631 GCA_041499435.1 Gammaproteobacteria bacterium | reverse complement strand
TGCCACGAAAATCGCGGCGGCCGCTGCACGCGTGAGGGGTGTCGACCGCAGCACCGTTCGCACCTCCGCATCTCTCGCTGCGTTTTCGTTCGCGCTCGATCCGGCGGCTCAGGCGCCGGCTGCTGCGGTCGCCGATTTGCAAAAGCGTGTGCGCATGCAAGGTGTCAAACTCAGCGTCTTGCGTGTAGTCAGCAGCGAATCAGTGCAGCCACCGCCCAAGCGGAGAGCTGCAAGCTGACGCGCTTCGTGCAATTGAGCAATGGCGAGGACGCTGAACCCAAATCCAGCCGCTTCGCGCTCTGGCAGCTCGGATTCCGGCCGTTCTATCTTCTCGCAAGCGTCTTCGCTGCGTTATCCATCGTGCTGTGGGCCGCTCAATATCTTGGCTGGTTGAACACGGGCTATCTTCCGGGGCCGCTCTGGCACGCGCACGAGATGCTCTACGGCTTCACGGTCGCGGTGATGGCGGGTTTCCTGTTCACCGCCGTACGCAACTGGACCGATCAGCCTACGCCGACCGGCGGCTGGCTCATGGCGATCGCCGCGCTGTGGATCTGCGGACGCATTCTCATCGTCACTCGCTTTGCATGGCTGTCTGCGCTCGCCAATGCCGCCTTTCCAATCGCGGTCGCCATCGGCATCGCCATTCCGCTGGTGCGCAGCCGCAATCGCCGTAACTACTTTTTCATCGCCTTGCTCGTCGCTTTCGGCCTCGCAACATTCTATGTGCACGCCGCGCAGATCCTGGGATGGCAGACGCCGGCGTGGCTGGGCATTCGCGTCGGACTCGATTTCGCGCTGCTGATCATGACCATCATGGCAGGACGCGTCATTCCCATGTTTACGGCCAACGCGATCCCGGGCGCCAATGCGCGGCGTCATCTGCTGGTCGAGCGAGCATCGATCGCCTCGGTCTTTCTGCTCACCGCGTTGGACGCGCTTGGAGTGGATGGGGCGTTGCTTGTTACCGTGCTGGTTCTCGCGGCGTTGAGCCACGGCGTGCGGTGGTGGTTGTGGGCGCCAGGCAAGACGTTCCGCACGCCGTTGGTGTGGGTGCTGCACGCCGCCTGCGCATGGATCCCAATTCACCTGGCACTCAGGGCGGCGAGCGCGCTGCAACTGGTCGCCTTACCGCTCGCGACTCATGCGCTGATGGTCGGTGCTATTGGCGGGCTCACCATCGGCATGATGACGCGGACGGCAAAAGGACACACCGGGCGTCCACTCAGAGCGGATGCGGCCGACAGTGTGTGTTACGGTCTCATCCTGGCCGCCGCCGTGGCGCGCGTGATCGGCCCGTTGTTGTTGCCCGCGGCATATGGCGCCTGGGTGCTGATCTCTGCAGCGCTATGGTCGGGCGGCTTCGCTTTGTACGCGCTCCGCTACAGCGGCCCGCTCACACATTCGCGCGTCGATGGCAGACCCGGGTAAGGAAAGCATGAGCTACGGCATCCTGAAGCTCATCCACCAAATCGCCGTCGCGCTCTCGTTCACGGGCTTCTTCGCACGAGGATGCGGAACGCTGGCCGGTGCCGCGTGGGTCCGCAGTCGCCCCGCCAGAATACTTCCGCACGCTGTCGACACCATCCTGCTGGGCTCGGCACTCGCGCTTGCCTATCAACTGCGACTTACGCCCGCTGCAACGCCCTGGCTTGCAGCGAAGATCATTGGACTGCTCGCGTACATCTGCCTTGGGATTGTGGCTTTTCGAGCGCGCTCCAGGAATCTCAAGACAACGGCGTGGATTGCCGCGCTGGTGGTGTTCGGTTACATCGTCTCAGTAGCGATCACCAAGAATGCCTGGGGCGTTTTTTCGATTTGAAAATAGAATAAATAGAAAATGTAAGAAAATGTCGTATTTTCAGCGCACACCCGGCTTGATCCCTTCAATGGGCCAATGTTCGCAACAAAGACCCGAGAAGGCTGATGAGGCTGTCGATAGGTAAATAGTCTTGTGCGAGCCACATGACAAAACCGAAGAGTGCAAGAGTCGCGAGATAGGACACGTTCCGCCTGGGGTGGCTGCTGGTTGTGACGGCCTCGAAATGGAAGACGCGGCCTACTCGAACTCGATACTTGTTGTATTGCATATCTCAGTCAGAAGCCTTAGTCATCCTCCTGGTGTTTGTGATTTCTTATCCCTGCACGTATCATTTAGTGAATCTCATTACTCAATAGCGCGCGGGATTCGCCAGGCTCTCGAAGCGGGTGTACTCGCCGAGGAACGCGAGCTTCACCGTGCCGATCGGTCCGTTGCGCTGTTTGCCGATAATCACTTCGGCCACACCTTTGTCGGCGGTCTCCGGGTTGTAGACTTCGTCGCGATAGATGAACAGGATCAGATCTGCGTCCTGTTCGATCGCACCTGAATTATGTGTGACGATCCCGTCTGCAAGCCAGCTCTCAGGGCCTGGTACGGTCAGATCGAACACTTCTTCCTCGCCGTCCGCACGGATCTCGACCACTCGATCCCAGAACAGACCATCCTCAGCCCAAGCGCGAAGCGTCGTGTCCCCGAGCGCATCGGCGTAAGTCCGCATTGTCTCTCGCGAAGGGGAGAAACGAAAATGCGATGTTCCTCCGTAAGCAGTCCCTCGCAGCTTCGCCATTTGCCGCTGCGTTACCCCTTGGACTCGCATTGCGGCCTGTACGTCGGCAAATGCCGCGTGGGGTAACGTGTCCACGTTGGGATTGATCTGGACGTGCTGCAGACGAGCCTCCAGCTTTTTCCCCGGCTCACATCGCGGCCCGAATACCCCGATTCGGCGCAGGAAGCTGAGTTGTTGATCGGCGCCGGAGATGTCCACGGTGAAAACCGGGTTGCGTCCCTTGAGGTGATGAACCACTCGAATGCGGCCTACGATGCCGAATCGCAGCAGAAGCGCGCTGACGTCGTGTGCCAGTCCTGCACTGACCGTCGAGAAGTACACCCTGGATGATCCACGCTCCTCGGGACTGCGAACGCTGATGCAGCCGTCGGTCGCCCAAAGATGCCGCAACAGAACGGCAAGGTTGGCATTGGACAGAGCGAAGACGGACTCGGGAAGCCGCTTTTGATGGGAACGCTGCCCATATATACCAAGTCGGCGCAGCCAAGCGTTCACGCCTTTGGGATGCCAGCGGTTGCCATTCCCGGCAATGACCAATTGATGCCAGTTGCCGCGGCCCTCATGCCGAGTCACCGTCGATCCCAATGCACGCGCGGCTTCAGCCACCACGCCACTGTTGTCTTCCGACGCGGTCGTGTACCGGAGCGGCTGATGCACGGGATAGCTACCGTCGCCCACAAGATGGCCGAGCAATGCCAGCTCACTTTCTGGCCACACTGCCACGCTATTTGGTTCAGGCACTGCGCGGGCAGTAGCAAGTCGGTCACCGATGCGCAGTTCATTGATGCGGACCCACCCGCGAGCGCCATAGACTCGGTGCTCTGCCGTAGCGCGCAGCACTTTCCCGCTGGCCAGCGCAACCCGAAATACGGGTTTGACGCCCACACACCAGACCTTATCGCTGCGTGCCGGGACAATGTGGCGTTCCTTGGACATCGCCCACACTCCCGGTTGCTCACCGACCAGATCGCGGATCGCGACGCGGCGCCCGTCGGCCAACAATACGCACGTGTCTCCGGTGACGCACTCCCGCAGATCCGACATCACCGGCCTCTTGTTCGGCCGCTGCTCCAAGCCACGGTTGAGCTGCGACAGCGCAACCACGGGACAATCGAGCTCCTTGGCGAGCGCCTTCATCGAGCGCGAGATCTCGGAGATCTCGGTCGCGCGATTCTCACCGGTCCCGACCGCGGACATGAGCTGAATGTAGTCGATCACCACCATGCCGAGCTTTTTGTATTGTCGATGCAGGCGGCGGGCACGGGCCCGCAGCTCGAGCGGGTTCAGCGCTGCCGTCTCATCGATGTGCACCGGCGCTTCGTTGAGCTTGCCCACCGCATGCGTGAGCCGCTGCCAATCGTCATCGTGCAGGCGACCGGTGCGCAGCTTGTGCTGATCGAGCTTGCCGACCGAGCCGATCAAGCGCAGCACCAGCTGCGTCGCCGCCATTTCCATGCTGAATATGCCAACCGGCAGGCCGGCGTGCACTGCCGCGAACTCGGCGAAGTTGAGAGCGAGCGAAGTCTTGCCCATGGCCGGCCGGCCGGCGATGATCACCAGATCGCCCGGTTGCAGCCCCGAGGTCATGCGATCAAGGTCGATGAAACCGGTGGGCACGCCGGTGATGTCGTTGTCGCCTTGACGGTTGTAGAGCAGGTCGATGCGCTCCACGACCTTGGTCAGCAGCGGCGGCATATCCTGGAAGCCCTGCCGCCCGCGCGCGCCCTGCTCTGCGATCTCGAATACCCTGGACTCGGCCTCGTCGAGTACCATGTGCGCTTCCTTGCCCATGGTGTTGTACGCGGCATCCGTGATCTCGGTGCCGACCTCGGCAAGACGATGCAGAATGGCGCGCTCACGCACGATCTCCGCATAGCGACGAATATTCGCCGCCGACGGCGTGTTACTCGCGAGTGCGTTCAAGTACGCAAGACCGCCGACGCCGGCGAGCTCTTTGGTCGAGTCGAGGCTTTCGGCGACCGTGACGACATCGGCCGGCTTGTTGTGCTCGATGAGCTTGGA
>JBGQKF010000387.1:0-4647 GCA_041499435.1 Gammaproteobacteria bacterium | reverse complement strand
TGGGTCGGCGCGCCATGGCGCCCACCGGCGGTACACGGCAGCGTCGCGGCGTGGCGTTGCGTAACGTTGATTGGAGATTCATGACGCCGCGCCGGCGCGGTGAATCTGGGAGGACAGGCGTGCGGCCCGTCTAATGCTCGACACTCGCAGGACCGCAGGAGTTCCCAAAATACCCCGGCAATCAGCTCGAAGTCCCGTACCGGGATGCCTACAGTGCGCCGAGAATGATGATGTGTACCCGATAAGGCCCGTGGATGCCGAGCACCAGCGTCATCTCGATGTCTGCGGTGCGCGATGGGCCGGACACGAATGCGACCTGCCGCGGCAACGTGCCACGTTCGGTGCGCAGCCAGTCCCAGGCGTCCTCCATGCAACGTACGATGCGCGAAGCTGGCACGAGCGCGATGTGCGTTTCGGGAAGCAGGCTGGTCGCAGCATGCGTAACAGGACCCGATAGCAGCATCAGTGTGCCGGTCTCGGCGAGGGCGCAATAGACACCCGTAATGCCCATCAAATCTGCGCCCGTTGGCGGGCGCGCTTCGACGTTCAACCCGCAGCCGGCCCAATCGAGCGATGCAAACTCGGGCCAGCACACCCCGGCACTCGGCAATCCATTTGCAGAAAGATACCGTGCGACGGCGGCCGGCACATCGGCCAGAACGTTGACATCGTCCACTGTGCTGGACAAGGCGAGGCAGCGGGAGCGAAACTGCGCGAGCGGTTCCCACTCCATCTTCGGCAGCGGACCGCGCGGATGCTCACGCATCTTGGCCTCGATCGCCGCGAGCTCCGGGGCGGATAACGGTGCGTTGCGTCCAAGCGCATCGCGCACGCGGCCGAGAATACGTTCCCGTGCGCTCATCCACGCGGCCCCTTGTTCTGTGCCGGCGTCAGATCGCCGGCAGGACGGGCTTCCGCGCGAGCGGCATAGAGCTCGCGAAAGGTTTTGCCGCGCGGCGCCGGCATGTCACGCCCACGGGTCCAGGCATTGCCCGGCAGACGCCGAATCTGACCAGCCTCCCCGCCCAGCCACCGCCCCAGGCGTGCCGCAATGCGCATGAGCGGCGCGTAGAGCGCGGGATGTGATGCCGCGAGCGTCCACAGCTTGAGTGCAGCGCGCTCGCTGAAAGGCCGCAGCTTGCGCTCGACCTGCTCCTCTCGCAGTTTGCGCATCAGATCAGGGAGCGGAATCTTCACGGGGCAGACGACGCCGCATTGATTGCAGAGCGTGGCCGCGTTGGGGAGATCGCCTGCCTGCTCCAAGCCGACGTACGCCGGGGTCAGAACCGCACCGATCGGACCCGGGTAGACCCAGCCGTAGGGATGGCCGCCGATGTTCTGGTAGACGGGACAGTGATTCATGCACGCGCCGCAGCGTATGCAGCGCAGGGCCTCGCGCAGCGCTGACCCGAGGATGCGGGTGCGTCCGGAATCGACGATGACGATGTGAAATTGATGAGGCCCGTCTGCGTCTTCTACGCCCTTCGGGCCGGTGGTAAACGATAGATAGTTGCTGATCGACTGCCCGGTCGCAGAGCGTGTCAGCAAACGCAATATGAACGCCACATCCTCGAGGGTGGGCAGAACTTTTTCGATGCCCGCAATGGCCACATGCACGCGCGGCAGGGTCGTGGTCATGCGCCCGTTGCCTTCGTTGGTGACGATCATGGCGGTGCCGGTCTCCGCCACCAGAAAATTCGCACCCGAGATGCCCATGTCCGCAGTGAGAAAATGCGGCCGCAGCACTGCGCGTGCTTCGTGCGTCATCTGTGCGATGTCATCCTTGCGCGGAAGGCCGTGGCGCGCTGCGAACAGGTCGGCAACCTGCTCCTTGGTCCGGTGAATGGCGGGAGCGATAATGTGCGAGGGCCGCTCGCGGGCTTCCTGGATGATGTACTCGCCCAGGTCAGTCTCGCGCACTTCGATGCCGCCAGCTTCGAGAAACTCATTGAGGGCGCTTTCCTCGCCGAGCATGGACTTGGACTTGATGATCTTGCGCACGCCGGTTTCGCGGGCGATGTCGAGCACGATCCGATTGACGTCCTCCCCGGTCTCCGCCCAATGCACGTGAGCCCCGCGGGCAAGCGCATTGCGCTCGAACAATTCCAGAAAATGATCCAGGTTGGCCAGCGTGAAATCGCGCACCGCGCGAGCGGCTTCGCGAATCTCTTCGAAGTTGTCGAGCTCCTGAATCGCGATCGCACGCCCACCCACCATGCGGGTGCGCAGCCCCGTCAGCGCGCGATAGAGCTGCGCGTCGCCGAGCTTCTGGGCAGCCGCCGTCTTGAAATCAGCGGAGCGGACTTGCATGTGTGACCTCTGGTTGCCGCGAGCGCACCGCGCTGCTCATTCTTCCGCCGGTTCCGCATCGGCCATGCCGGCCAGGACTTCAGCTACATGCAGCACGCGCGTTTGCTCTCCGCGCCGACGCAGCCGTCCCTCGATATTCAGCATGCACCCGAGATCGCCCAGCACCACCGCACCGGCACCGCTCGCCACGATATCGTCGCACTTCTGATCGCAGATGCGCGTCGAGATGTCCTCGAACTTGACCGCAAACGTACCGCCAAATCCGCAACACTGCTCGGGCGTGCTCAGCTCTTTGAGCTCGAGCCCGGCCACGTGGGACAGCAGCGTGCGCGGCTGCGCCTTGACGCCGAGCTCGCGCAGGCCGGAGCAGGAGTCGTGGTAGGTAATCAGGCCCTGCCAGCGCCCCGGCACATCGCTCACTTTGAGCACGTTGTGCAGAAAGTCAGTGAGCTCGTAGGTGCGCGCGGCAAGGCGCTCCACTTCGGGCCGCAACTCGGGAAGCTCGGTCAGCAGCTCGCGATAGTGCGTGCGAATCATCCCGGCGCAGGAGCCCGACGGGGCCACCACGTACTCGCACGCCGCGAACTCCCGCAGCACCTTGCGCGCAAGCGTTTGTGCCCCCCGGCGGTCACCAGCGTTGTAGCCCGGCTGCCCGCAACAGGTCTGCGTGACGGGGACCACGACTTCGCAACCCGCGCCCTCGAGCAGCTTGAGCGCCGCGAAGCCGATGCTCGGCCGAAACAGATCGACCAGGCAAGTGACGAACAATCCGACTTGCACTTCATCCTTCCTTGGGAAGACAGACTAACGGGCTCGTGCGAGAGGCTGGCGCGCGCACTTCGATCGTATGCACTGCGCATGGATCATTGCGGGAGCGAGTGACGCACCCCTGGTGTCGTGCATTACCTCGGGCCTGGCGACGCGAGCCCTTCAGGGCCGACGCATCAGGGCAATAATAGCATGCGGCGGGAGGTGATTTACCCAGGGCCCAAAAATGCAAACCGCCGCTCGAGGGCGGCGGTCGCAGTCATCGCTCGCGGGACAAACGCGCAGCGACTTCAGCCCAAGCGTGGCTTGCCCGTGCTCAGGACCGGCGCACTCAGGTCGAGACGCTCGACCCAGCGTTTGATCCGATTGGCGTCCGCGATACGCGAGAGCTTGCCCCACGAGTCGAGCAGCACGATGATCACCGGCTTGGCGGCGATCGTGGCCTGCATCACCAGACAGCGACCCGCCTCGTTGATATAACCGGTCTTCGACAGCCCGATCTCCCAGTGGTGGCTGCGCACCAGGCCGTTGGAATTGCGAAACGCTACCACGCGGTTGAAGCGCCGGTCGGCGAGCGCGATGCGGTGAGACTCGCTGGTCGTGAACTCACGGATCAACGGGTACTGGTACCCGGCATAGACCATCAGCGCGAGGTCGTGGGCCGTGGAGACGTTGCCGGGGTTGAGCCCGGTTGAATCGAGGAAGCGCGTATCGCCCATGCCCAGATCGTGCGCCTTCAGGTTCATCGTTTGCACGAACGTGGACAGACCGCCCGGATAGGCGCGCGCCAGCGCGGCGGCAGCACGGTTCTCCGAAGCCATCAGCGCAAGCTTGAGCAACTCACGGCGCGTGAGCACCACCCCCACCTTCAGGCGCGAGCGTGTGCCCTTCAGCAGGTCGACGTCCGCC
The DNA here is from genome assembly GCA_041499435.1 of Gammaproteobacteria bacterium. GTDB lineage: Bacteria > Pseudomonadota > Gammaproteobacteria > Burkholderiales > SHXO01 > SHXO01. The sequence goes on along the minus strand of JBGQKF010000387.1, from coordinate 660 downwards.
GGTTCGATCGCCAGCTCTTCGTCGAGCGGCAGCCCCGAATCGAGCACGACCATGGCGGTCATCAGCTTGGTGATCGAAGCGATGGGCATGACCGCGTCGGTATTCTTCGCGTACAGGAGTTGACCCTGATCCTGCGAAACCACCAGGGCGGCTGCGGAGCGCAGCTTCAGATAACGTCGATAGGCGGTCGTGGTCTCGTCGGTATCGATGAGGGAAAATTTCCCGACGCGCGCAGAGCTGGCGTGCCCAGCAGGGGTCGGCAGCTCTACGGGATCTGGCAGCGGCTCCCCCAGCTCCGGGACGTTGGAAATGAAAACCGGATCGATTGGTTGCGCACCAGCCAGCGCAGGTATCGCAAAGGCAAGCGCAAAAAGCGTATTCTTGAGCATCTCAAAGCCGATTCGTGTTGCTGTTTTTGTGCCAGCGCGCCCGCCATTGTCGCAGCAGCTGCGCGCTCCCCGAAACCAATGCTTACCAACGGCAAAATCTCAGCCCACTTAAGCACTCACTATGCCGGGGAGCGTCTTAAGCCGAGCGGTAGGCGAAACGTAACAAAAATCAGGGGATAGAGCAACCTGAACGAACGTTAGAGCCTCCAACCGCATATCCCGCCGGGGGCGGCGTGTGGCGCGGTAGGTCCGATCGGCTCCTGATGCGTTG
>JBGQKF010000386.1:0-4655 GCA_041499435.1 Gammaproteobacteria bacterium | reverse complement strand
CCTCTTCACCTCTTCACCTCTTCACCTCTTCACCTCTTCACCTCTTCACCTCTTCACCTCTTCACCTCTTCACCTCTTCACCTTTTCACCTATTCACCTCTTCACGCACTTCACCTCTTCGCCTTCTCACTTCCGAATCGCCCCGAACGTCACACCGCGCAGCAGATGCTTGCGCAACAGGAACGTGAACACCGCGACCGGCAGCAGGAACAGCACCGTACCCGCTGCAATCGCCGTCCAGTCGGTGATTCCCGATCCCAGCTGTGACGGAATGAACGGCGGTGCGGTCTGCGCCCGGCGGTTGGTCATCATCAAGGCGAAAGCGTATTCATTCCATGCGGTGATGAAGCAGAATACGGCGGTGGCGGCGATCCCGGTGGCCGCCTGGGGCAACACGATCTTGAAGAACGCCTCCATGCGGGTGTAGCCGTCGACCAGAGCAGCCTCTTCGTATTCCTTAGGTATCTCGTCGATGAACCCCTTCATCAGCCAGACCGAGAACGACAGATTGAACGCGGTATAAAGCATGATCAGTCCGAAGTGCGTGTCGACCAGGCCCACCGCCCGGTACATCAGGAACATCGGAATCGCCACCACCACCGGCGGCAACATACGCGTGCTCAGGATGAAGAACAGCCAGTCCTGCTCGCCTGGCATGCGAAAGCGCGAAAAGCCATAGGCGGTGATCGTGCCCATCGCCACCGCCAGCAGCGTGCTGCTGATGGCGATGATCAGGCTGTTCAGGAACCGGCTCGGATACCCGGACGGCTCGATCTTGCCGTTGGCATCTTTGATGAAGCGCTCGCCTTGATCGTAGATGCGCTGTTCCCACCACGGCGCCTTCTGATACACCTCCGGCTCGACTTGTCCGAGCATCTGCACACGCTTGGTGAACAGCTTGATGAAAGCGGTGAGCTCGGGTTTGAATACGAGGGTGGGCGGCACTGTCGTGGCCAGGCTGCGCGGCTTGAACGCCGTGGTCGTGATCCAGTAGATCGGGATCAGATAAATGAGGGTGATCACCACCACTAGCGCGACCGCAGCGCGGTTGAGCGCTCTATGACCGGTTGATTGCACGGCGGCCATCAACGCTCCTTAGCGCGGTTCAGATACTTCACGTAGATATTGGTGATCGCCAGCACCATGATCAGCACCATATAGGCCAACGCACAGGATTGACCGGTCTGCCATTCTTGGAACGCGAGCTTGTACAGCTTGATCGCAATCAGCTCGGTGGTCTCCTGGCTGCTCATGATGAACGCCAGATCGAAGGTCTTGAACGCTTCCATGGTGCGGAAGATGATCGCGATCAGCAGCAGCGGGGTCACCAGCGGCAGGGTGATGCGAGTGAATGTGTACCATCCGCTGGCGCGGTCGATTGCGGCAGCTTCGTACAAATGCTGCGGGATCGCCGACAGTCCCGCGAGACACAGCAGCATCACGAACGGCGACCACATCCAGATGTCGGTGATCGCCACCGCATACAGCGCGACATCGGGATTGGACAACCATGCGAAATCGTTGAGACCGAGCGCATAGTCGATGATGCCCCAGGACGGGCTGTAAAGCAGATCCCAGAACAGGCCCACCACGGCCATCGACATCATCATGGGCAGCAGCAGAAGCGTGGTGAGGAAGCCCTTGAACGCGAACTTGCGGTTGAGCAGCATGGCCACACCAAAGCCGACCAGCACCTGGCCGCCGACCGAGACCAACACATATTTCGCCGTCACGCTGAAGTTGTTCCAGACGTGCTCGTCGGACAGCAGATCGCGGTAATTCTGCAGCCCCACGAACTCGGCCGGCGCGTTCGAGGAAGCCCGAAAATCGGTAAACGAATAGCCGAGCGAATAGATCAGCGGAAAGATGTTGAAGACGATCAAAAACGCAATCGTCGGAATGATGAACAGATTGCGGATCGTGAGATCGTTCAACCCCCGCCGCGCAGCCTGCGAGACGGGATCCAATTTGGCCACGAACACTTGAGCTCAGTCCTCCGGCGAAGGCGGTCCGGACGCGCACCGGGCCCCGCTGCCGCCCGGCACGCTGCAGGCCGCCTTTCGCTTTTTCAATCGCTTCGCGATTCGAGCGGAGCGGCATGCCGCCCCGCTCTTCATACGGGTTACTTGTACCGCTTGTATTTCTTGAAGGTCGCGTCCCAGTCGTCGGCCAGGCCGTTCATTGCTTCTTCAGCCGTGCCCTTGTCACCGACGATGAACGGATGCAACCGCTTGTTCATTTCATCGAGCAGCTCCGCATACTCCTCGGTGGCCCAGAAATCCTTCACCATCAACATGCTCTGATAGAAAGCTTCGTTGTACGGTGTGGCCTTGCGGAACCGATCGGATGACAGCACTTTTGCGTCACAAGTGTAGCCACCCAGATCCGCCCACTTTTGTTGGACATCATCCCGAATGAACCACTCCAGAAACTTCATCGCTTCGTCGCGCTTCTTCGAGTACGACACCACCGAAATACCCTGACCACCCAGTGCCGCGAAGCGGTACTTGCCGCCCAGTCCGGCCGGGTTGGCGAAAAAGCCAGTGCCCTTCGCATTCTTGTTGGTGGCCGGATTGGCGAGCGCCGGGAAGAACGCGAAGAAGTTCATGCTCATCGCCGCGAGCCCCTCGGTGATGGCCTGATTGTCCTCGAGGAAGAACACTTTGCCCCAGCCGGGCGGCGTGAATTTGTATAGCTCCTTGTAGAACTTGAGCGCCTCTATGTTCTGCTTGGAGTTGACTATGCCGCGCACCTTGTAAGTCGAGTAGTCGCCCAGCTCGCCACCAAAGCTGAAGATGGTTTGTTCCACACCCATCGCCAGGGCGTCGTAGGTATTATCGGTGTAGAGCGCGACGCCGTAGCGCTTCTCGTTGGGACGATAGAAGAACTCGGCGATGTCACGCAACTGTTTGTAGTCCTTGGGCACACCCAGCTCATAGCCATACTTCTTCTTGAAGGCGGCCTTTTCCTTCGGGTCCTCGAACCAGTCCTTGCGATAAGCCCAGCCGTTGGCGTCGCCTTCGAGCGGAATCGCCCAGTACCGCTTGCTCTTGGGCGGATACTCCGCGTAGCCGGTCACCGTAGCAGGCGCCATCACCTTAGCTACGTTGTGCTTCTTGAAGAAGTCGGTGAGCTCCACGTAGTGACCGCCGCTGGAACCCGCGCCCAGCCACTGAGAATCGCCGACTACCAGATCATAGGCATCGCCCTTGGCATTGAACTCGGTGAAGGCCTTGGTCTGGAAATTCGGCCAGGGTACGGTTTCCACCTTGACGCTGGTGCCGGTTTGCTTCTCGTAGTCCTTGACCAACTCCTGCAGATAATTCGCCGGATCCCACTCCGCCCACAGAATCGTGAGCGATCCCGCCGCTCTCGCCCCGCCCGCGGCCAGCGACAGGCTCGTAGCCACCAGGATGGCTAACCACTTGGTCCTCATCATAGCGTCCTCCTCCTCAACACTCGGTTTGCTGGTTATCGCCTTCAGCGCCGCCTGCTGCAGCGGATCTGCATCGTGGAGCGCCGACTGCTTCCTTCAATTGCTCTTTATCACATCCGACCGCGCACACGACGACGCGGCTCACTGGCGCCGCTCGCGCCGCCTCCAATGCTGCGCTGGCGGCGCACCGGCGGCGCCAGATCCTCGGCAGCGCAACGCACCAGCGCGTGACAAGTCCACAGCGCCACTTCCTCGGCTTCGGCCGGGTCCAGACCCCAGATATCCTTCAGCACGACGAACGCTTCGGTGCCGAACACCAGACTCAGAGCCTGCGTCAGCCGCTGCGTGCGCACCTTGCCCAGCTTGCGACGCAGCGGCGCCACCGCCGCGCTCAGCAGTGCAATGCGATGGCCACGGACCATCGCGTCCTTCGACTCGAGCTTCCCGGCACGCATCCGCGCCCACTGATCCAGCGCCAGTCGCAGCGCGCCGCGCAGCGGCACTTCGTAGTCGTGCATGCGCGGATACGAAAATCGAATCAGCTCGCCCACGCGCTGCTCGGCATCCTCGGACGACGAGCTCCACTTCAGAATCGGCCCGAGGGCTTCGTCCACCGCCGCCTGGATCAGCACGCTCTGCGTCGGAAAGTACCGATATGCCGTGGCGCGTGACACCTGGGCCGCTTCGGCCACATCGCTGATCGACGGCACCAGCCCGTCCTGCATCAACCGCATCGCAGCATCGAGCATCATCCGGCGCATTCTGGCGCGCGGGCCGCGCGCCGCCGGCGCTGCGAGGGGTGTGAGATCCATTTCTTGACCTGAGACTGTGCTCTCACTACGATACCATCGTCTCAGCAAAACACAAATCCTTTGCAGCCCGTGACCGGCGATCGCGCACGGGCCGCGAGCATTGGGGGCACGCCGCGCGCTGCCGACGAAATCTCTGCGAGCATGCCGCCGGCGCATCGATGATTCTGTTGAAGGCCAAGTGAAGCGGGTATACGTAGTCGGCACCGCCGATACCAAGGGCCAGGAATTGGACTACGTGCGCGCGCTGGTACAGGCGAGCGGCGTGCCCACGGTGCTGGTCGACGTCGGCCTGCGGCCGCCCACGGTGTCCGTCGATGTACCTGCACGCGCGGTCGCTGCCTTCCACCCGCAGGGCGCCGACCATGTCCTGCGCAGCACCGATCGCGGCAATGCGGTCGCTGCTATGG
>JBGQKF010000385.1:0-4661 GCA_041499435.1 Gammaproteobacteria bacterium | reverse complement strand
CTCCAAGCGCAAGACGTTCTATCTGGCCTCGCACGCGATGGCGATTCGCGGGCTGCCGCTCCCCGAAGCGCGGTTGCTGCTGAGGGACTTGATGGATCACGCGACGCAGCCGCAGTTCGTCTACACGCATCGCTGGCGTTTGGGTGATCTGGTGATGTGGGACGATCGCTGTACCATGCATCGCGCCCGCGAATTCGATCCGAGTGAGCGGCGCGACATGCACCGCACGACCGTCTCGGACGTCGCATCGACCCTCGAGCAAAGATAGACCAGCCATGCGCCTGCCGCGAGAGCGTTTCGACTATTCCGCGATCGTGGATCGGGCGCCGCTCGAGTTGCCCGATGGCGCGCGCATCGCGGTGTGGACCATCGTGAACGTCGAAGAATGGGACATCGAGGGTGCGATGCCGCGCGTGGTGTTGACCACGCCTGCCGGCGCGAGCGTGATCCCCGACGTCCCCAACTGGTCGTGGCACGAGTACGGCATGCGCGTGGGATTCTGGCGCCTCAAGGCCGCGCTCGAACGACACAACATCCAGGCGACGATGGCGGTGAACGCGTCGGTGTGCCTGTCCTATCCGCGGCTCGCGAAAGCCGCGCTCGATGCCGGCTGGGAATTCATGGGCCACGGCTACAAGCAACGCGCGCTGCCGCTGGAACAGGATCAGCGCGCAGTCATCCGCAAAGCGATCGAAACCATTCGCGAATTCACCGGGAAGGCGCCGCGTGGCTGGCTGGGCCCAGGGCTGGCCGAAACGTGGGAGACGCCGGACCTGCTGGCCGAGGCGGGCATCGAGTACCTTTGCGACTGGGTCGCGGACGAACAGCCTTTCACGATCAAAACGGCTTCGCGTCCGCTGGTGGTCGTTCCGTACTCGGTCGAGCTGAACGACATCCCGATGATGATGATCCAGCATCACGAAGCGGCTGAGCTCTTCAATCGCACGCGCGATCAGTTCGACCAGCTGTACGAGGAGGGCGGCGCGTCGGCACGGATCATGGCTATTGCCGTGCATCCCTACATCAGCGGGGTGCCACATCGGATCAAGTATTTCGAGGCGATCTACGATTACATGAAGCGCAAGCCGGGCGTTGTGTTCTGGAAAGGCGAAGGTATCCTCGACTGGTATCGCAGCCAGACGCAGCGCGCGTGAGCCGCCTGCCGGGCATTGTGCTCGGTTACCGCCCCACCAGTTCACCGAAGCGCAGCCATCGGGTGCCATCGAATCGCGCGAGCTGCAGCTGCTTGATCACGTCGTAGTCTTGCGAGCTGGTGTTGATCTTGATACCCGAGAGCAGCATCGGCAACTCCAGGTCTTTCAAACTCGTGGCCTGACGCATCACGTTCTCGCGCGTCAGTTGGTCGCCACACTGCCGCAGAACCTGGATGATGGCCTGAGCCATCGTATAGCCGTTCACATTGAATACATCGACGGGATCGGCCTCGGGATAGTACTTCTTCATGAACGCCAGATACTCGCGGAGCCCGGAATCGCTTGCCCATTGCGGATCGGAAGGGTCCTTCAACCAGCTGCCGGTGATCAACCCGACGGACTTCTCCAGGCCTGCCGCCTCGAGGACCGTGTGCCTGCCGCTCCCGCCGATCGGCACGATGAACACCGGCTTCCATCCGATGTCATATGCCTTTCTGATCGCCAACGCGCTAACCTTCCCCGCGGCAAAGCTCATGAACACGTCTGCCCCGGAGGCTTTGATCGCTACGATCTGCTGATCCACCGTAGGGTCCGTCACTTCATATGACAGCTCCGACACGATCATTTGCGCGGCTTTGTCGCCGAGGTTCTCCTTGAGCCCTTTCAAGAAGTCTTTGCCGAAGTCATCGTTCTGATAGAGCACGCCGATCTTGGCGTGCGGATGGTTCTTGAGAACGTACCTGGCGTACGCCCGGGCTTCTATCTGGTAGGCAGGAACGAATCCCATCGTCCATGGATAAGTCTTCGGGTCATGGAATTTGTCCGCCCCGGTGACGAGAAAGAGCTGGGGCACACGCTTCGAGTTGAGGTAGCGTTGAATCGCCGTGTTGGTGGCCGTACCGAAGCTGCCGAACAAGAACAGCACTTCATCCTGCTCGACTAACTTGCGAGTTTGCTCTACCGTCTTGGGTGGACTGTAGCCATCGTCCAGGCTGATCAACTTGATCTTGCGGCCATTCACGCCCCCGTCTTGATTGACTTTGGCGAAGTAAGCCGCCATGGCTTTGCCATGTGTTCCCATGCCGGAGAGCGGTCCGCTGTAGGGCATGGTCTGCCCGATCTTGATCTCGGTGTCCGTGACACCGGGCCCGTAATTCTTTTGGGCGTGCACGGGCGAGACTAGCGCGGCCATTGCGATCGCGAGCGTTGCCGGGAGTGCACCAAGCGATGCGATGCGCATTTGCTGCTTCAGGGTAGTCAAGGCAGTTCGCAGATCCATGAATGCGCCTCCCCGTTGAAAAGCTGGTGTCCCACTCAGCCCGGAGCTCCCGCACTCCACGAATCGCCCACGTTCTGTGCATCGTAGAGCCATGCCATATCCTCGTATGCCCGCTCCGGCGTACGCGCGCGCAGGTAAGCGTTTCTCAGATCCCGGGTTGCACCGGAAGCGTGCAGGACCTCACCGTACAGCCGAGCAGTCAACTGGACTCGCGCCGTACGCAGATAACGCGCTTGTTGGTAGTCCAGGAAGGCCTTCTCGCAATCACCACCGGCGGCTTCGAGACAGGCGGCCAGGCACACGGCGTCTTCCATGGCCATGCAGGCACCCTGCGCGAGGTACTGCAGCATGGGATGCGCAGCGTCCCCCAGCAAAGTCGCGCGGCCCTTGCTCCAGTCTTTGATGGGCTCGCGGTCGCACAGAACCCACATGCGCCATGCATCGATCTTGCGCAACATGCCTTGCACTTCGGCGCACGTACCCGCGAAGCGCTGATGAAGCTCGTCCACGTCGCCGAAGGTGTCCCAGCCTTCCTCGTAGCGGTTGCTGTGGAATACCGCGACCAGATTGAAGAGCTCGCCTCGCCGCAGCGGATAGTGCACCAGATGCGTTTTGGGTCCGGCCCAGATGATCATCGCATTGCGGCGGTTGGCTGGAGGAGCCTCGTTCGCCCCCATCACGGCTCGATACGCGATATGTCCGGAAACCCGGGGCTTGCCGTCGCCTACGACGGCAGCCCGGACCGTCGACCATAGCCCGTCGGCCCCGATCAATGCCGCACCTTCGACCACCTCTGCGCTGGACAATGTCACCGTCACACGATCGCCCAGATCGTCGAAGTGCCGGACCTGCTGCGATGGACTCAGCGTGACGAGCGGGGATTTCCGGCATGCCTCGAGCAGGACGGCATGCAGATCGGCGCGGTGGATCAAGCCGTAGGGATAGCCGAAGCGTGCCCGGAAGTCGGGACCGACCGGGATACGGGTGAGATCTTCACCGGACAAGCTGTCCATTACGATCAGAGCTTCCGGAAACGCGGCTGCTTGCGTGACCGCCTCCGTGATGCCAAGCGCACGGAAGACGTGGAACGCGTTGGGCGCGAGCTGAATGCCGGCGCCGATCTCTTTGAACTCCGCAGCCTGCTCGAACACCTGCACGCGGCGGCCCTTCCTCGCGAGGGCGAGCGCTGCACAGATGCCTCCGATCCCGCCACCGGCGATCAAGATCGGCAACTCGTCTTTTCTCATGTGAGCCTTAATAGTCAATCGCGCGTACCCCGTAACCGGGGCGCTGGCTTGCACAGCCTGCTCGCGCGACTGTATTGCCCCGGCTCCGTGCAGGCAATGCAATAGCGTTAACATGCCGAATTGCGGGTGACAATAATGGGGACAGCAGCATAGCTCAGCTCGATCTCAAGGATCTCGAAATTCTGGATACCGTCCACAAAACGCGCAGCGTGTCGCTCGCCGTAGAAAAGGTGGGGCTCAGTCAGCCGTCGATCAGCATCAGACTGAGGCGGCTGCGCAAGCACTTTCGCGATCCGTTGTTCGTGCGCACGTCGCAGGGGATGCAGCCGACGCCGCGCGCCGATGCGCTGATTCCTTCCATCCACCAGGCGCTTTCCCTGTTCGACGACTCGCTGCGACGGTTCGTGGCGTTCGATGCCCCGACCTCGGAGCGCAAATTCAAAATCTGTATGACCGATGTCGGTCAGAATGTGGTGCTGCCGAGACTTCTCATGCGCATCAAAGCGATTGCGCCGGCGGTGCGGATCGACGTCTTGAATCTCAATGCGGAAGCGCCGCGGCTGCTCGAATCCGGCGATGCGGATATCGCGCTGGGGTACACGCTGGACATCCAGGCCGGCTTTTATCAGCAGGCCTTGCTGGAGGATCATTTCGTGTGCATGGTGAGCAGACGCCATCCCCGGATCCGCACCCGCCTCACGCGCAAGCAATTCGAAGCCGAAGAGCAAATCGACGTGGTCACACGGGGAACCGGCCATTGGCTCCTGTACAAGGCGCTGGAAGATGCCGCGGTTGCGCGGCGTGTCGCGGTGCGCGTACCGTCCTTCCTCGGCCTGGCTCAGATCGTTGCGCACACCGAGCTCCTGGCGCTGGTGCCGGCTCGCATGGGCAAGATGCTGGAAAGGGCGGGCCCCGTGAGAACGTTGCCTGCGCCCATCAAACTGCCTTCCTATGTCGTCAAGCAATATTGGCACGAACGCT
>JBGQKF010000384.1:0-4666 GCA_041499435.1 Gammaproteobacteria bacterium | reverse complement strand
CCGTAAAAGCGTGAAGGAAGTGAAGGAGGTGAAGGAAGTGAAGGAGGTGAAGGAAGTGAAGGAGGTGAAGGAAGTGAAGGGAGGTGAAAGCTACTCCGTAGCTTTCCTACACCTCCCCCCTCGGCCGACTGCGTTCCAATAGAATCCCCTCTCCCCCTTTACTCCCTTTACTGGGGGAGAGGGCAAGGGAGAGGGGGCTCACCTCCTTCACTTCCTTCACATGTTCACCACCAACCACACCACCCCCGTGCACAGCGCGAGCAGCACTGCAGCCAGCCAAAGTTTGCCACCCCGATAGTCTTCGATCGTCTCATCGACCGGCACTACCTTTCGGCCGGTGATGAGCGGCCAGATCAGGTTCTCGCGCTTGCGCCACAGGTAGTAAAACGCGGCTGCGACATGCACCGCCGCCAGACCGGCCAACACGTATGAGTTGATCTCGTGGATCAGGCTGATCCGGTCGCTCAGCTCTTTGCTGATATGACGCATGAGCGGACCTTCGGTCATGATGTCATCGTTGGAAAAAAGCCCGGTACCGGTCTGCACCAGCAGGCAGAGCAAGAGCAGCAACACCATCCATCCGCCCAGCGGATTGTGCCCCGCGTAGAGCGTGCTCTTCCCCGACCACAGTACTGCTGCATAACTGCGGGCCGCGGCGAATCCGCGTACGAAATCCGCGAACCGTGCATGGGTGCTGCCGAGGAAACCCCACGCCAGACGAAACAGCACCAGCGTCAGAATGCTGAAGCCGGACAGCTCGTGGATGCGCATGGCGTTGCCACCGACGTGGCCGGTGATGAAGGATACGATGATCAATGCGACGATCAGCCAATGGAACAAGCGCACAGGCAGATCCCAGATGCGTACGGTCCGACGCGCGGCGCTGGTGTTCTCGGTGTCGTCCATTGCTTGTCGGTCAGGCGAGCCGGCAGTATAGCGGCGCGGTGTGCCGGGTGCGCACGCTCTTGCGATGCCCGCCGAGCTGGTCTATAAAGGGCATCAGGATTATCGAAGAGGAAGGATGCCCTATGTTGAGCGACTCGTCATCCGCAGCGTCGCACAGCAGCCCGGCGGTGCCCGCACGAATCGGTGCGCTGCGGCCTGCTTTGGCGGCTGCGGTCCTTGGCGTTGCTGTCTTGTATGTGGTTGGCTTCGCCGGGCCGCATGCCATTCATGAGGCGGCGCACGATGCGCGCCACAGCCTCAACTTCCCATGCCATTGAGATCGCTCGTTGCGTTGCGTTCTCTGCTGTTGCCTGCGCTGACGGCCGGGATCGCCGCGGGCCTGCTCACCGCCCTTCTGCAAGAGCTGTACCTCGTGCCGATGATCCTCCAGGCCGAAGCGGTGGAGCTCGGTGGGGCCGAGCACTTGCATCACGGTCTGGATCGGATGCTGTACACGGCACTGTTCGATTGCCTGGGAGCATTTGGGTTTGCTTTGTTGCTGGCGGCGGGGTTTGCATGGCGGGGCGCGGTGTCGTGGAAGCAGGGTCTCGTGTGGGGCCTCGCCGGTTACGCCAGCTTTGCGCTTGCGCCGGCGCTCGGGTTGCCGCCGGAATTGCCTGGTGTGGAGACGGCCGCGCTGGCTGCACGACAGCTATGGTGGATCGGTTGCGCGCTCGCTACCGCCGCGGGCATCGCTTGCTGTGCTTTTGGCTCCACGCGCAGCGTGCGGCTGCTCGGTGTGGTGATGATCGTGCTGCCCCATTTCATCGGTGCACCAGCCGGCGAGGAGCTGAGTGCGCTGCCGGTCGGAGTCCCGCGCAGTTTCGCGCTCGGCTCGCTTGCGGTCTCGCTCGTCATGTGGGTTGTGATCGGGATCCTTACCGCCCTTGTAATGACCCGGAATCGGCCTTCACCGTCGATCGCGGAGACGGCGTCGAGCGCCGGCACGTAACCTAATACCGAAACTTAGAGGGACGATCCGCGAGGTACGTCCGCGTAACCGCAGCGCTTTTGTTCACGCTGGGAACCGGCGCCGCGTGGTTGTGCGCCTCAGTTGGACTGCGCAACTGCGCGCTGCGGACGCAGTGCGCGCCTGCTGGAGCGCAAGCTCAACATCAGAGATGCCGCGCTCGCGGTGGCGAGCGCGAGCCCGAGATTGATGGTGATATACGCCGAGCGCGGAGCGCTCTGGTCCAGCACCGATTCAGTCACGCGCTCGGGATTGTAGTACACCAAAACATCGCCATGGAGGCGATAGCGTTCTGCAAAAGCACGCGCGTCCGCTTCATCGAAGCCGGACAGAGGATCGACCAGGCTCACGCGCGCTCCGAGCACCTCACGCTTTCCGACTCGGTATAGATAACTGACTACCGGACGCCAGCGCACGCCCTCCGAGCTCGAGTAAGACTCGACTTCCGAAGAAACGATGACGCCGCGAGTGTACGGCCAGGATGCCGAAACCGCCGCATGTTCGACCTGCTGCCAGCCGCGGGCTGCGGTAACTACTCCGATGACAAACAGCGCGCCGAATACCCATGGCAGCAGCCATTGGTGCGCCTGCTCCCTGCCGAGGAGAGTCGGGTCGGGCTGCCATGTAGAACCGTGCGCAGGATGCTTGGAAGGAGGTTGAGCGGAGAGCGCTGTGTTGTCGGCGTCGGGAGCTCCGGAGGATTGGTGCTGCTTCTCGAGCTGCAAAACAGCAGCGCTTCGATCTCGCAAGCTCGCCATACCGGTCTCCTCGTTGTTGGACGCCGGTGTGCGATGCGCAGACCCCCGTTGGTGAAGCACGAGGCTGCCAGATACCGGCTTTCTGCTCGATTTGTTCAGCGCAGTCTACCGGGCTTGCCGAGCGGCGCAAACTATTGTGAAACGCAGTGGGGCGTGTGGAAAAATCCCGCGCGTTCAGGCGACCGCTGCTGCCGGAGACCTCTGCACCGCTTCCAGCGCCGATAGCAGCAGGTCGCGATCGTTGCGCGAGAGTAATACCGCGTCGGACAGCAGGCGCCGCCACAGTCGGGCCCCGTGGTGACCGTGAAACAGACCCAGCATGTGTCGCACGATCGAGCGCAGCGCCGTTCCCTGTGTGCATTCGGCGCCCGCATAGTGGTACATGGCTTGTACGACCTGTTCGCGCGAAGGCGCCGGGTCGCTGGAGCCGAATGCGCGAGCATCGGTCTGCGCGAGCAGATAAGAGTCGTGATAAGCAGCGCGGCCGAGCATCGCGCCATCCACGTGCGTCAGATGCGAGTCGACTGCCGCCCAATCCTGTATCCCACCGTTGACGATGATCGTGAGCTGCGGAAATTCCTGCTTCAGCCGGTAGACATCCGCGTAGCGCAGTCTCGGCACGTCACGGTTTTCTCTCGGACTCAGGCCCTTCAACACCGCGTTCCGCGCGTGCACGATAAATGTGGTGCAGCCGGCTGCCGCCACGACCTCGACGAAGCGACGCGCGAAAGCATAGTCCTCGATGGAGTCGATGCCCAGCCGGTGCTTGACTGTGATCGGGACGCCACTCGTCGCGCGCATCGCCGACACGCATTGCGCCACGAGCTCCGGTTCGCTCATCAGGCAAGCGCCGAAGCTGCCGTGCTGCACACGCTCGGATGGGCAGCCGCAGTTGAGGTTGACTTCGTCATAGCCCCACCGATTGGCAAGCTCGACGCAGTGCGCGAGCTGTGCGGGGTCGCTGCCGCCAAGCTGCAGTGCCAGCGGATGCTCGACGGGATGAAAGCGCAGGTGCCGCTCCACATCGCCGTGCAACAGCGCTCCGCACGTCATCATCTCCGTGTAGACCATTGCATGTCGCGTGAGCTGCCGGAAAAAGTAACGACAATGCCGGTCCGACCAATCCATCATCGGCGCCGTGCATAAACGGTGTGGGGGTATCGCGAGCGTCATGGGACAACGCGAATCAGCGGGAGTTGGGGGGCGACCTTGCGGTGTCCGCCGCGCTGTTACCTATTGCATCAGCACCCAGTTCACCAGGCGCTGCAGCTCATCGGCGGTGAGGTGTACCGGTGGCCACATGTTGAAGCGCTCGCCCCAATGGCCGCGACTGCCGGCCTGAATCACGCCGGCCAGCTGGGCGCGCGCTTCGGGATCATGACGGTAACGCTCGGCAATCGAGCGAAAGGACGGACCGACATAATCGTGTCCCAGGGCGTGACAATCCAGGCAGCCCTTTTTGTCGGCCAGCGCATAACCGCGATCGAACTCGTCCTCCGGCGCAGCCACAACCGAGGTAGCGAAGAAGATCCAGCCGATGACGATCCAGCGTTTCATGCGTGAGCGGCCCGAAATGAAAACACGAGCGTTATGCGGGCAGTGTAGCGGGATTGCGAGAGCGCTGCCTGCCTTGGATCAGTCAGGCGAGATGCGCACGAGCAGGGGAGAGCGGAATACCGCGAACACGTCTAGCCGAGGCTCGCAGAGGTGCCCGATGGGTGCGGCGGGATGTTTGAGTTGAGGCGCTAGCTCTCGATCAAATAGTCTTCGGTGCTGTCGGACCAGCGTCGGCCTGGCACTTCGGTTTCTTCGAGTACCGACGCGTATGCATATTGAATCCAGTCGGTCGGGTCTTCGTCTTCGCCTTCGAGGAAGCGGCGTTCGTAGTCGGCAACCGCCTGCATCAAGGCTTCCAGACGAGCCCATTTGCGATCGCTGTTGCTGTGCCGCATCTCCTTCGCCAATAATACTTTGGCGTTCTGATAGTCGCGCT
>JBGQKF010000383.1:0-4666 GCA_041499435.1 Gammaproteobacteria bacterium | reverse complement strand
TATTTGTTTTCAAGATGAAAATTTTGGTTGCGATGTTAATACCATTAATCAGGCTTGATCTCTTCATCGCTGCAAGGAGGGCGCGCTATTCTGGAGCGGGGTTGCGTGAGTCACAACTACTTCTGATTCTACCGAGACGCGATCGAAGTGAGCCTGGGCGAGCGTGATTGGGATGCGCTCAACCGGGGCGTCTTCATCGATAGTCCAGATTATCCACTCCCAAAACGACTCCGTCGCCGGTATCATCTGCATGCTCCCCGGAGAGCAAGCAATGCACATTCTAGACGTAGAGGTTCCGCTCTGGCTGCTGGACTGGTCTGGCTCGCTGATGCTGGTGGTGTCGCTGGTCTTTCTGTGGACCAAGCGCTCAGGCTACTGGTGGTGGGGCAACGCCAGTACGCTGCCATATTTCCTGCTGTTCGTAGCGTCGGGACAGTGGCTATTCGCAGGTCTGCAGGCGAGCTATCTGCTGTTCGGCCTGCACGGGCAGTATCTCTGGTGGCTCGAGCGGCGTCGCGATCAACGCGGCATCCGATTCACCGAGACGTTCTGGTACAACGTCGGCTGGGTATTGAGCCTCCTCATGTTCGCATACGCGACCGCAATCACGGATCTGTCCACCGCGCTCAACCAGGTTCAATTTGCCGCCACCGCGCTCGCGCTGCTCGCCAATTGGGGCACCACGCGCAAGTGGACGTGGAGCTGGTGGGTGTGGATCGCGGTCAATGCTCTGCAGGCGATCTTCTTCGAGCAGGTCGGTTACTGGGGCCTGATGTCGCTGCAGTTCGTGCTGGCGGCGATGTCGGTGTACGGCTTGCTGCAGTGGCGCTCGGACAGTGCGGCACGGGCGCAGCGCGAGCACACTGCCGCATGAGGTTCCAGCACGCGCTCATCGTCGGCAAGTTTGCGCCCCCGCACCGCGGACATCAGCATCTGATCGAAGCCGCGATCGCGCAGGCGCGGCATGTCACCGTGCTGTGCTACGCGGTACCGGATTTCGTCGCTATGCCGAGCGAGCACAGAGCACACTGGCTGCGCGAGCTCTATCCTGGGATCGAGGTCTTCGCGCCGCAAACAGCGCCCCCCGACGATGCCGGTGACGAGGCTCAGCAGCTGTTCGTGCGCGAATGGCTTGCTGCTCGCGGCATTGCAGTCGATGCCGTGTTCACCAGCGAACCTTATGGTGAGGCGGTTGCGCGCAGGTTGGGTGCACATGTCACCCACTGTGAGGTCGACCTCGCACGAGCTCGGGTCCCGATTCACGGCAGCGCGATTCGCGCCGATGTGCATGCCTATCGGCAGTGGCTGCATCCGAGCATCTACCGCCATTTCGTACGGCGTGTGGTATTCCTCGGCGCCGAATCGACCGGCAAGAGCACGCTGACCGAGGCAATGGCCCAACGTTACGACACCAGGCCCGTTCCCGAGATCGGGCGGCTGGTGTGGGAACAAAAGCGTGGCCAGCTGTCGGTAAGCGACTATGTCGACATCGCCGCGCGCCACCGCGCCGCGGAAGACGCAGCGTTGCTCGAGGCCAACCGGTTTCTGTTCGTCGACACCAACGCCGTCACTACTCTGCTGCTCGGCTTCTGCTACCGACAGCTCGACACGCCGCCGCCCGAACTGCGCGCGTGGGCCGATGCCTGCAAAGAGCGCTATGCGTACACCTTCGTTTGCGACGACGACATCGTGTTCGAACAGGACGGCTGGCGCGACGATGCGTCCTGGCGCGAGCGCGTACAAGGCATGGTTCTCTACGATCTGGAGATGAGAGGAATCGAGTATCGCATCGTGCGCGGCCCGCTCTCAGCGCGCATCGACGCGGTGGCGCGAGTCCTCGACGCCGAGCGGCAAGATCTCACACGGCGAGATACCCGCGCTTGATTTCGGATGGACAACACCAGCCTCAGCGGATCACCTCGTCGGCGCGCAGATCAGGCGACTGGCATCAACGATGCGGGGGATGTGTCCGGCTTCTACGTAGACGCCAAGGATGCGAGTGTCGATCATGGTTTCCTGCTGCAGGGGCACAGCCTGACCACCATCGATTTCCCGGGCTCGAGCTTCACTCAGGCGCTCGGTCTGAACAACAATGGACAGATCGTGGGTTTCTACAACGACGCCAATGGCGTTCCGCACGGATTCATCGACAACCACGGAAGCTTTCAGCCAATTGACGATCCGCTGGCCACAAACGGCACGGTGGTTAACGGCATCAACAGCAACGGCCAGATCGTCGGGTTCTATATGACGGCGGATCAGACGATCGGTTTCGTGGGCAGTCCTGTTCCAGAACCGGCTGTGCTCTGGCTACTGGGAGCGGGATTGGGAGGCGTGTTGGTCTCGCGGCGACGCACTGTCCGCTGATTTCTCGGTGAGATGTCTTCCGCCTGCTCACCCTTGTGAGGACCAAAACTCATCATCCCCCTGCTCGTCACCCTCGTACTCCCAGAACACCGTCGCCTTGCCGTTCTTCACGGTCCAGACGTGGATCTGCCGTGCCGACCAGCTGCGGCCGCCGCGCTGTGCGCTCTCGGTGCAGAGCACGACGACGCGATCGCCCTTGGCTATTACGTCATCGACCTGCAGTCGGAACGTGCCCCCGGAAAGCTCCATGAAGTGCCCGAAGAAGCCGAGCACTTCGGCGTGTCCACGGTAGTCGCGCGATAGCGGTCCGCGCCCGGGAACATGCCAGAAGATATCTTCGGCAAACGTGACCATCGCACCCGGGATGTCGCCGCGGGAAAACGCGTCGTAGGCGCTCTTGATCAGCGCGGCATTGGCCTCGGCCGCCGCTGTCGCACTCATTCCGGACGTGGCGGACGCCTCGGGCTGCTGGGCATACACGCCTTGATTGGCGAGCGCATAGATGCTCAAGCATAGTAGTGCGAGGATCAGCTGCCAACCGGGCGATTGTCTTTGCGTGCGTGACAAACCGACACGGTTGGAGCCGGTATTGCATGTGGCGGGGATGGTGTCCAACATTTTCATGTCTCCTCTCGATCGTGCGCCGCGATGCGGGGCGCATGGGCCGCATCGTGGGCGCGCTGCGGCCGCGTCGCTAGAGGGGAGACACCCTGGTTTTTTCTGGATCGAGCACGCGGTCGAGCTCCTCGCGGCTGGCGATGCCGAGCTTGCCGTAGGCGCGGGCGAGGTGCCCTTCGACGGTCTTGATCGACACGTACAGCTCCTGGGCGATGTGGCGGTTGGTGCGTCCGTCGCGGGCCAGCTGGACGATGCGCAGTTCGCTTGGCGTCAGCGACTCGACGCCGATGCTCCGGTCACGTCGTGGACGCGCACCGGCGATGCGCAGCTCCTCACGGGCACGGGCCGCGAGCGGCTGGGCGCCGCAGCGCGCGGCGCCGTCGAGACCTTGTGAAAGGACTTGGCGCGCCTGCGAGCGTTGGCCGGCGCGACGCAGTGCCGCTCCCCATTCGATCAGCGACGCGGCGCGTTCCAGGATCGCGGGAGACTCGCCCAGCACGGCCGCGGATTCCTCCAGCATCGCCAAGCCCTTAGCTCCGCCCCGTGCCAGCCCGGCAGCGCGCAGCGAGATTCCGAGGGCGCGCCGGCCCCCGAAGCGGCGCGTGTCTGCGAGCTCCGCTTCCGCGAGCTCGCCGGCGCGGCGCACATCACCGAGCGCGAGCAGCGCCTGCGCCGCGCCCGCGCGCGCGTGTGTATAGCCGGCGTCGCACATCTGCATACCCCAGATCTGCGGCTGCCAGAGCGCCATGCAAGCTTCGAATTCCCGGAGGGCTTCCTGCGCGCGTCCCTGCGCCAGCCGCAAGCGTCCGCGCGCGGCCGGAATCAGCACGGTGCCGACGCCGGCCGGCAGGCCCTCATGCGGCAAGAGATCAAGCAGCGCTTGCGCTTCATCGAGCTGGCCGCCGGCGACTGCGATCTCCGCGAGTACCGTCGCGGCGAAGGGCAGTCCGCCCGCGAAGTCTCCGTCCTGCGCGACGCGCAGCGCGATGCGCGCGGCGGCGTCGGCCTGCGCCAAATCGCCGAGCTTGAGCTTCAGCAGCGCCGTCGTGCTGTAGACCGCGACGAGGCCGCGCGAACTGCCGGAATGGTCGGCTTGGCTGCGCAGCGGCACGAGCGCCGTCTCGACCGCGTCGAATCGCTCCGCCGTCAGCAGACTCCACAGCAGCGCGGCGCGCATATCCCAACTTTCCACGTTCGCGCTCGCGCCGGCCAGCGCCGCCTGCAGAGGTCGCGCCGCCTCGTCAGCTGGTCGCCCGGTCAGAATGGCGGCCAAGCCCTGCGCGACGGCTAAGGCAGTCGCTGGAGCGCCCGAGAGTTGGCGGCGTGACAGACGTTCCATCACGCGCAGCGCGCGTGGCGCGGTGCGGGCGTCTTGCAGACCTATGGCGACCAGCTGGCTTTCCAGTTGAACCGTCACTGCAACCGGCGTATCGGCGAGCGCGTTCTCGAGTACCTCGACTGCGTCGGTCCAACGGAACAGGGCCGCATGAGCCTGTGCAAGTTCCGACGCGAGTTGTGCTCGACGGGCCTGGTCCGTAGTGATTGCCAGCGCCTCTTCCAGCCGTCGGCACGCGCCCTCCTGACCGGCGAGCTGCTGAGCGCGCGCTGTCTCGCACAGTACCTCGACACGGATCTCCGACGCCGGCGGCTCGGCGAGCGCTCGCTCGAGCAGGTCGGCGGC
>JBGQKF010000382.1:0-4677 GCA_041499435.1 Gammaproteobacteria bacterium | reverse complement strand
GGTCGATCACAGTCATTCCCCGCTATGTTCAGATCTATGAGGCAGTGTCTGTTTAGTCGAATACCATTTAGGACAGATCATCCCGCCGCTCTCACTGGTTCACTTCTTCACCTCTTCACTTCTTCACCTGTTCACCTCTTCACTTCTTCACCTTTTCACCTCTTCACCTGCTCCCCGCCGGATATTTTTGCCGCCCACCCGGCAACGTCATCCTCCGACGCTGCCTCGCGTCAGGCTTTTAGCGCGCCGCTATCCCCCGGCCGAAGTGGTTGAACCGACACGGGATTAGCGGCAACTCCAGGCCGTGGCATGCAAGCTGCGAAAGGCATCGGAAGTCAAAACCTCACGGGGACTTCGATGCTGAATGGACTGGATGATTTCTTCGCACCACGCATGGCCGCGCTAGGCCTGCGGGCGCAGCGCTCGGAAACGCTGGCGTCGAACGTGGCCAATGCCGACACGCCTGGCTACAAGGCGCGCGATTTCGACTTCTCTGCAGCCTTGCAATCCGCGCTAGGGCGTGCGGTCGCCGCCAGCCCGAGCGTGCAGCTCAGCCAGACCTCGCCGCTGCACCTGGCTGGCGGGCATCATGGCGCAACGGTCGCGAACCTCCAATACCGTACTCCTGTGCAATCCAGCATCGACGGCAACACCGTCGACCTCGATACCGAGCTCGGGCAGTTCTCCGACAACGCCATTCGCTATCAGGCCGATCTCACGTTCCTGAGCAATCAGATCCGCACGATGCAGCAGGCGATTGCAAATCAGTGACGCGTGATTCGTGATTCGTGAATCGTGACTCGTGAACACCAGATCACTGACCCAATCCATCACCAATCACGAATCACGATTCACCAATCACGAATCACTAATCCCGGACACACAACATGTCTCTTCTGAACGTATTCGACATCGCCGGCTCTGCGCTCAGTGCGCAATCGCAGCGCTTGAACGTGGTGGCCAGCAACCTGGCTAACGCCGACAGCGCGGTTTCGGCCAACGGCACGGCCTATCGCGCCAAGCAGGTCGTCTTTGCCGCCGCGCCGCTTGCGCCGCGAATGGAAGGCATGGGGGTCCGAGTCGCCAAGGTGGTCGAGGATCCTTCGCCGGCACGCATGGTGTACGACCCCAAGCATCCCATGGCCGATGCCAGCGGCTAC
Source organism: Gammaproteobacteria bacterium (assembly GCA_041499435.1). Lineage (GTDB taxonomy): Bacteria > Pseudomonadota > Gammaproteobacteria > Burkholderiales > SHXO01 > SHXO01. The sequence continues at coordinate 3,517 of JBGQKF010000382.1, read as the reverse complement.
GTCACCATGCCCAACGTCAACGTGGTGGAGGAGATGACCAACATGATTTCCGCATCGCATTCCTACCAGACCAACCTCGACATGATGAACACGGCGAAGAACCTGCTCATCAAGACGCTGGCGCTCGGGCAGTAAGCGCACTTTCGGATAGAGGAGCTTCCACACCATGGCAACCACCAACCCGGTAACAGCGACCCAGCAGCTGATCGACAGCTTCAATCAGGCCGGCAAGACGCCGTCGGCGACCGAAAACATCCAGGATCGCTTTCTCAAGCTGCTGGTGACGCAGATGAAGAACCAGGATCCGCTCAATCCCATGGACAACGCCCAGGTCACCACTCAGCTCGCGCAGATCAGCACGGTGAGCGGCGTCGAGAAGCTCAATCAGACGATGACTAGTATGTCGAGCGCATTGCTCGCTGCGCAGTCGGTGCAGGCGACCGGGCTCATCGGGCACAGCGTGCTGGCCAGCGGCAATGCCATGCTGCTCCATAGCGGAGCAGCGGTGGGTGGAGTGCAGCTCTCGCAGCCCGCCGATCAAGTCACGATCACCGTTCGTGGCAGTAACGGCGAAGCACTCAAGACCATCGTCATGGGTGCGCAGGACGCGGGAGTCCGCACCTTCGGCTGGGATGGGAGCACCGATGCCGGTGGCCGTGCCACCGACGGCGCGTACACCTTCGAAGTCAACGCGGTGCAGGGCGGCAAGAAAGTCGATGCACAAGGGCTCGGTGTAGGCCTGGTCCAGAGCGTGAGCCTGGGCGGAAGCGAGCTGCAACTGAACACCATCGGCCTGGGCGGCGTCGCGGTCAGCCAGGTCAAACAGATTTTCTAACCACGAATTTATTGAAGGCATAGGAGAAGGCCATGTCGTTTTCAGCCGCACTGAGCGGACTCAACTCCGCATCCGTGGACTTGGACGTGATCGGCAACAACATCGCCAACGTAAGCGTGGTCGGCTTCAAGAGCTCGGATCCGCATTTCGCCGATGTGTACGCCAATTCGCTGAGTGGGGCGTCCGGAATTCAAGTCGGGATCGGCTCCAAGGTCTCGACCGTCGCGCAGGAATTCAACCAGGGCAACATCAGCAGCACCGCAAACGCGCTCGACATGGCGATCAACGGCAAGGGGTTCTTCCGTCTCGCGGACAACGGCGCGATAGCCTACTCACGCAACGGCCAGTTTCACTTCGACCCGCAGGGCTTCATCGTCAACGACAACAACTTGCAGCTCACCGGGTATGGCGTGGACGCGAACGGCAACATCGTGCCCACCGCCCCGGCGCCGATCCAGATCTCCTTCGCGGACGTCAATCCAAACAGCACGACGCAGTTCGCCATCGGGCTCAACCTGGATTCTCGCGAGACGCCGCCGGCGACGGCCGTGTTCAACCCAACCGATCCGACCAGCTACAACCAGTCGACCTCGGGCACCGTGTACGACTCATTGGGCAATCCGCATGTGCTCAGCACGTATTACGTCAAGACGGCAGTGGCCAATCAATGGCAGGTCTACGGCACCATCGACGGGTCGCTCGCCAATGCAAATATCGGGGGTGGCGCCGGTCTGCCGGTCACGATGAACTTCAACAGCAGCGGGACCCTTACCACTGCGATGCCGCTCAATGCATCCGTCGTCGTCGCCACCGGTGCGGTTACGCCGGTGGCTTTTACGCTCGACTACAGTGGTTCCACTCAGTATGGCTCGCCATTCGGTGTCAACAACCTGACGCAAAACGGGTTTACTTCCGGCCGGCTGGTCAGCTTCAGCGTGTCCCCCAACGGCATCATCGTCGGCCGCTACACCAATGGCCAGACGCGCAACCTGGGCCAGGTGGTGACCGCTGATTTCCGCAATCCGCAGGGTTTGGCCCCGCTCGGCAACAACGTGTGGGTCGATACCGCGCAATCAGGACTGCCCATCGTCGGGGTACCCACTACCGGCTCGTTGGGCGCGCTGCAATCGTCCGCGGTGGAAGATTCCAACGTCGATCTCACCGCGGAGCTCGTCAACATGATCACTGCGCAGCGCGACTACCAGGCCAACGCGCAGACCATCAAGACGCAGGATCAGATCATGCAGACGCTGGTGAATCTGAGATAGTGAATCCGTGACTCGTGATTCGTGAATGGTGATTCGCAAGACCGCCCTCACGATTTACCAACCACCAATAACCAATCACGAATCACCGACAATGGACCGCCTCATCTACATCGCCATGACTGGCGCGAAGCACACGCTGGATCAGCAGGCGACGATCGCAAACAACCTGGCGAATGTCTCCACCACTGCATTCAAGGCGCAAATGTCTGCCTACCGCGCGGTGCCGGTGGTGGGACCTAATTCTGCTACCCGCACTTTCGTAGTTGCTTCCACCATCGGCCAGAACATGGCACCCGGCCCGCTGATGCAGACGGGGCGCCGGCTCGATGTGGCCGTCAATGGATCGGGCTGGATCGCAGTGCGCGCAGCCGACGGCCGCGAAGCGTACACCCGCGACGGCGCTCTTCAGGTGACCGCCGCCGGTGTGCTGCAAACGCATGGCGGCCTCGATGTGCTCGGTGAAGCCGGTCCCATCGTCGTTCCGCCCAACAACACGGTGGCGATCGGCGGCGACGGTACCGTGTCCATCATTCCGACCGATGGCGCTCCCAATGCGGTTTCCATCGTCGGGCGCATCAAGCTGGTCAACCCCCTCGAGGCAAATCTCGAGCGCGGCGGCGATGGCTTGTTCCGCCAGAAGAACGGGCAATCCGCGGAGGCGGACGGCAATATTCAGCTCACCGTCGGCGCGCTGGAGGGCAGCAATGTCAGCGCGACGCAGATGCTGGTGGACATGATCAGCTCTGCGCGCCAATTCGATATGCAGATGAAGATGCTGCAGACCGCGGAGACCGCCGACCGCGGTTGGTCGAGCGTGCTCAATCTGTCTGCGTAACCAACGACAAGGGAATCATCTTGATCAAATCGCTGTGGATTTCGCAAACCGGCCTGGAAGCGCAGCAGCTCAACGTCGACGTGATCGCCAATAATCTCGCCAACGTCAGCACCAATGGTTTCAAACGCCAGCGCCCGGTGTTCGAGGACCTCCTCTATCAGCAGGTACGCCAGCCGGGTGCGCAGACTTCGCAGCTGACGCAAGTGCCGTCGGGCTTGCAGCTCGGCACGGGCGTCAAGCCGGTGGCCACGGTGCGCAACTTCGCCAACGGCGCGTTACTGCAGACCGCGAACGCGCTCGATCTTGCGATCAACGGCCAGGGCTTTTTCCAGATTCTGATGCCCGACGGGACCACTGCATACACGCGCGACGGCTCGTTCCAACTCGACAGCAATGGCCAGATGGTGACCTCGAACGGCTACCCGCTGCAGCCGGCCATCACCATACCTGCGAACACGCTCACCACCACGATCGGCGCTGACGGCACCGTATCGGTCACGCAGGCGGGCAGCTCGACGCCGGTGCAGCTCGGCACGATCCAGCTCGCCAACTTCATCAATCCAGCCGGTCTGCAGGCGC
>JBGQKF010000381.1:0-4678 GCA_041499435.1 Gammaproteobacteria bacterium | reverse complement strand
GGCATCAACGGGCGCAAGCTCAAGCTCTTCTCGCTCGACGACGCGTTCACCCCGCCTAAGACCGTCGAGCAGACGCGCAAGCTGGTGGAACAGGAACAAGTCCTGGTCGTGTTCAACTCCAACGGCACCGCGGCGAACTCGGCGGTGCAAAAATATCTCAACGCGAAGAAGGTGCCGCAGCTTTTCGTGTCTTCTGGCGCGAGCAAGTTCAGCGACCCTAAGAACTTCCGCTGGACCATGGGCTGGCTCCCCACCTACTACGGCGAGGCACGGTCCTATGCGCATTACGTCCTGCAGCATAGTCCCAACGCCAAGATTGCCGTGCTCTATCAGAACGACGACTTCGGAAAGGACTATCTGAACGGTCTGCACGACGGTCTGGGCGACAAAGCGAAGAAGCTGATCGTGGCCGAACAGAGCTTCGAGCTTTCCGATGCCACGGTCGACTCGCAGGTGGTCTCGCTGAAATCCTCCGGGGCCGACACGTTCTTCAACATCGCTACGGCGAAGTTCGCGGCCCTCGCGATCCGCAAAGCCTATGACATCGGCTGGAAGCCGCTCCAGTTCGTCTCACTGGCAGGCTCGTCGGTGGGGCAGGTGATGACGCCGGCCGGGCCCGAGAAGGGGGTGGGTGTCATCACGGTCGGCTTCGTCAAAGATCCGACCGATCCGCAGTGGGATAACGATCCAGCGATGAAGGAATGGCGCGCCTTCATGAAGAGGTACTATCCGACCGGCGATCTCACGGACTGGTACAACGTCTACGCGTACGCCGCCGCGCAAACGCTGGTGCAGGTGCTGAAGCAATGCGGCGACGATCTCACCCGCGAGAATGTGATGACGCAGGCCGCCAATCTGAAGAACTTCAATCTGCCGCTGCTGCTGCCCGGTATTTCGATCAACACGACCCCGAATGACTACAGGGTGATCCGCCAGGTGCAACTGCAGCGCTTTGACGGCAAACAGTGGGCGCGGTTCGGGGACGTGATCGGGAATTGAGCGGGGGCCGAGTAGGCTGAGCCGCGGCTCACTTCGCCGGCAACTGAACGGCAGGTAGCTCGACTCGACGTTGGTCTTGTTCTCGCCCTTCGCCGTCATGTTGGTCGGTACCGGAGCATAGCCGCAGACCCACGCGACCGGAACGATCGGCGAGTCGTCGACGATGGCCGGGCGCAAGGACAGGATCTTGCCCTTGATCAGGCCGCTCGCGCGATTGCCGAATGTAATGTGAATCGCCCCGTTCTCGATCGCGACCGCGCTCACCAGATTGCTCACGATCTTCTCCGGTATCGGGAGCTCGACGCTGGCATTGTCCGCAGGCAGTGTGTGCACGGCGGCCCAGGCCGCCGCGACCGGCTTCCTGGCCAAATCCGCGAGCGGCATAGCTTCGAGGATCTGGTCGCGGGCGATCTTGTATTGGAAATTGGGTGCCGCCAGGAGTACGAGGATGGCGATGATAGCGACCACCACCATCAGCTCGATCATGCTGAAGCCGGGGCTGGATCGTTTCATCCGGGTAGGGCAGGCCTGGATTCCCATCATCCACAATATCGGAAATCTCGAGGCAAGCTTGATGGCGACCCGAAAGTCAGCATCCGAAGCACCGCATCCAGGCGGCCCCGGCGGGTCCGAACCACACCGCACATCCTTCGCGATCGACCCGCCGATCGAACCCATGCTCGCGAAGCTCGCTGACGAGCTGCCGGCCGGCGACAGCTTCCTGTTTGAGCCCAAGTGGGATGGCTTTCGTGCCATCGTGTTTCGCGGCGGCTGCGATGTCTTCATCCAGAGCCGCGATCTGCGGCCGCTCGATCGGTATTTTCCGGAGCTGCACGAGACGTTGCTGCAAAGGCTTCCAGAGGGTTGCGTAGTCGATGGCGAGATCGTCATCGCTACCAAGGCGGGTCTCGATTTCGATGCGCTCCAGCTCAGGTTGCATCCCGCGGCCTCGCGGGTGGCCAAGCTGGCAAAGGAGACGCCGGCGTCGTTCGTCGCATTCGATGTGCTCGCAGTCGATGGTCGCAGTGTAATGTCCTCGCCGCAGAGCGAACGCCGAGTCCTACTGGAAAAGCTATTCGCGGGCATCGGTCCGCCCGTTCATCTCACGCCGACGTCGCGAGACCGGGCCGTCGCCTTGGATTGGCTGGAGCGCTTCGAAGGCGCCGGTCTGGACGGCGTGATCGCGAAGCCGGCGGCGTTACCGTATCAGCCCGGCAAGCGCGCGATGATCAAAGTAAAGCACGCGCGTACCGCCGACTGCGTAGCTGCCGGGTTCCGCTGGCACAAGAGCGGGAACGACGTGGTGGGATCCTTATTGCTCGGCCTGTACGATGATCGCTGTGTGTTGCATCACGTGGGCGTCACATCCTCGTTCACGATGGCGATGCGCAAGCAGCTCGCCGTCGAGCTGGAGCCGTTGCGAGAGAACGCCATCGATCATCATCCATGGCGGGATTGGGCGCAGGCCGAGGCCCACGATACGACGCGGATGCCGGGAGGTCAGAGCCGCTGGAGCGCCGGCAAGGATCTGTCATGGGAGCCGCTGCGGATCGAGCTCGTGTGCGAGGTGAAATACGATCACCTGCAGGGCGATCGTTTCCGCCACGCTGCCACGTTTCTGCGCTGGCGTCCGGACAAGCGGCCCAGCGACTGCCGCTATGACCAGCTCGAGGTCACGAGCGCTTACGAGATCGCGAAGGTCTTCGGGGCGGCGCAGCCGGCGGGTTAGGCGACACAGAACGATCCGGCTCATCATCCGGGTCGAGCGACTCCTGCGCCGGGCGCAGGTCGGGCGGCACATGCTGCAGGTTGATGCGCACACGCGTCCACGTGGATGAGCGACCGCGCATCGAGTCGATCAATACATCGGCGGGTTCGAGGTGCGAGGCGACCTCGCCATGGCGGTCCTTCCAGCGTTCGAGTCCGGCGAGCGCATCCTCCTTGTGCTGCGCGCGACCGATCTCGATCACCGGATGCTTCGGCGTACGACGACGCGAAGGTTGCACGCGCGGCGGCTCGTCGGGCTGCTTCTTGTACTGAGGCGGCCACGGTGCATCGCCCAGACCTTCGCGCTCGTGACGCGCCGAGAGCTCGAGCAGGGGCGCGAGGGAACGTGGATGTTCATCGATCGCCGCGTGCCGATCGCCCAGACTGGCGAAGCGAGCGGGCATGGTCGCGAGCGTGAAGTCGCGAGGGTCGCATGAGTCGACCTCCTCCCAGTTCAGCGGAGCCGATACGCGTGCGTCCGCCGTCGGTCGTACCGAGTACGCAGCCGCCACCGTACGATCCTTGGCATTCTGGTTGTAGTCGATGAAGACCCCGTGGCGCTCCTCTTTCCACCACTTGCTGGTGGCAATACCGGGAACGCGACGCTCGACTTCGCGAGCCAGCGCCAGCGCGGCGCGTCGCACTTCGTCGAACGTCCATTGTTTCTCGATGCGGACATGAACATGCATGCCGCGCGAGCCCGATGTCTTCGGCCAGCCGGCGAGTCCATAGTCCTCCAGTGTGGCCTTCACGACATGGGCCACCTCGCGTATCTGCGGCCATTCGACGCCGGGGACGGGATCGAGATCGACACGCAGCTCGTCGGGATGGTCCAGATCCTCCGCACGCACCGGGTGCGGGTGCAACTCGAGGCAGGCGAGATTCGCCATCCACGCGAGCGAGGCCGCTTGGCGCGGGACGATTTCCTCGGCACTGCGCCCCGATGGAAAGCGCAGCGATACCACTTCGAGCCATTCCGGCCGTGCCTGCGGGGCGCGCTTCTGATAGAAGAACTCTCCCGTGATGCCGTTCGGATAGCGCACCAGCATGTTGGGCCGTCCGCCCGCGGCGCGCAGCGCTCCTTCAGCGACGGCGAGGTAATAATGGACCAGATCGAGCTTTGTATAGCCGGGCTGCGGAAAGAGGACTTTCCGGGGATTGGAAATCGAAATCTCGTGTCCGCTGACCACCAGCAATTCGCGCTCGCTGCTGTTCAACGCAACCCACCGCTTTCGAGCAAGACCGTCATCGGCTGCACGCCAGCAAGCGTGTTATATGCCGGCGAGCTTTCAACCGCTGCCAGAAACGCATCGAGCGATTTCCAATCGGAGGAAGCCGTGTCGAATGGCACCAGATCGGCATAGCGGCTCGGCTCGAACATCAGCGTGATCCCTGCGAACCAATCCGTATCGGCGCCGTCCGTGCCAGGTTCCGTAATTCGACGGAGCAAACTGAAACGGAACCCGGTGGCACAACCTTCGGACCAGCCGCCATAGCGAAACACCAGGGCCTCGGCCGTCGATGGGCCCTTCAGCAGATCGAGCGGCACGAGCCGGAACCAGTCGATCATCAGCCGCACCATCGGGTCGGCGGTCAGGCCCTCGATCTCGATGCCCCGCTGGTGCAGGAAATTCTGCAGAGCCGCAAGCAAGCTATATGAGTTAGCCATCTGGATTGCGTAGCACGAGGTCGTTATGCGAGAGCTTCGTCGCGTTTCAGTGTACCAAGCTTCCTCGCGCAGGGTTCAACAATGCCTCAAGCAACGGCCCGGTCACGTTTGGAATCTTTGAGCGGCGCGGGCGCGTGCCTTGGCAGCCTCTTCCTCCCGACTCTTCGGCGGTGCATTGGTCGCGAGCGAATTCAGCAGTTTTTTGGAAACCGCCGCCACCTCGTCGACCGCGGTCAGGAATGC
>JBGQKF010000380.1:0-4679 GCA_041499435.1 Gammaproteobacteria bacterium | reverse complement strand
TCTTGTTCACCTTTTCACCTCTTCACCTTTTCACGCTCTTGTTCGCCTCTTCCCGGTTGTCCCTACAGCCCCAGAATATGCTGCGCAATGATATTGCGCTGGATCTCATTTGAGCCGCCGTAGATCGTCACCTTACGATAGTTGAAGTACCGCGACGCGAGCGGGCCGGCGTACTCGGGGCCGACAGGCTCGCCGATCCAGTTGTCGCCCCACTGCTGCGGAATATACGGCAGCGCATACGGTCCGACCGCTTCCATCATCAGCTCGGTGAGGGTCTGCTGGATCTCCGTGCCTTTGATCTTCAGAATCGAGGCTTCCGGTCCGGGCGCACGGCCCTCGCGCTCGGCAGACGCGACGCGCATATCGGTGATCTCGAGCGCCATCAGATCGATCTCCAGGCGCGCGATCTTGTCGCGGAAGCGCAGGTCTTCGATCAGCGGGTGGCCGTCGACCTGCTCCTGCGAGGCGATATATTTCAGAAAACGCAGCTCGCGCTTGGAGCGGTCCACCGCGGCGATGCCGCTGCGCTCGTGCGAGAGAAGAAACTTGGCGTAGCTCCAGCCACGCCCTTCCTCGCCGACCAGGTTCTCCACCGGCACTTCGACGTTCTCGAACCAGACTTCGTTGACTTCGTGTCCGCCGTCGATGGTGATGATCGGGCGCACAGTCACGCCGGCAGAGCGCATGTCGATCAGCAGAAACGAGATGCCCTCCTGTTTCTTAGTGCCGCTGGCGGTGCGCACCAGGCAGAAGATCATGTCGGCGTGCTGGCCAAGCGTGTTCCAGGTCTTCTGGCCGTTAACCACATAGTGATCCCCGCGACGCTCCGCGCGCGTCTTGAGCGATGCCAGATCGGAGCCCGCACCCGGCTCGGAATAACCCTGGCACCACCAGTCTTCACTCGACAGGATGCGCGGCAGATAGTGGCGCTTCTGCGCTTCGCTGCCGAAGGCGATGATCACCGGACCGACCATGTTCACGCCGAACGCGATCACGGGCGGGGCACCAGCCTCTGCGCATTCGTCATCGAAGATGTGCTTTTGCACCGCGTTCCAGCCGGTGCCGCCGTATTCCACCGGCCAACCGGGCGCGATCCAGCCCTGCTGGTGCAGGATCTTCTGCCAGCGCACGTGGTCCTCCTTGGACAGGCGCTTGTGGTGCAGCACCTTCTGGCTGATGTCACCAGGCAGATTGGCGCGCACGAAACTGCGCACCTGCTCGCGGAACGCCTGCTCTTCGGGGGTGTAGTTCAGATTCACGTCAGGACAGACTCCAGGTGAGGCGAAACGAAAGCAGCTCCAACGAAAGGCCAGAATACGGGAATCGTCTGTCGCGGGCAACCGAGGCCCTCCGTCCCTGGGTGCGGCCCGTATGCTGCAGGTGCAACACGCACCGGATATAGCGGTCGAACTGGCCGGTTGCTGCTCAGCGGCTTATAATTTCCCTTCTTCTTCGCGAGCGCCACGCCCGGCGCCGCGCCGATATCCTCCGGAGGAAAAAGCATGGGTACCCGCGAACAGGAACTTCTTGCTGAGCTCAATCTCGAGCCGCTGTGGATTCCGTTCACAGCGAACCGCCAGTTCAAGGCGGCCCCGCGCCTGCTGGTGAGCGCGAAGAACATGCACTATACAGCCCACGACGGCCGCCAGATCCTGGACGGCATCGCCGGGCTGTGGGCGGTCAATGCCGGGCATTGCCGGCAGCCGATCGTGGACGCGATCAAGAAGCAGGCGGAGAGCCTGGACTACGCGACCGGATTCCAGATGCATAGTCCGATGCCGTTCCAGGCAGCCGATCGGCTGGTGCAGATCACGCCGAAGGGAATGGATCACGTGTTCTTCGTGAACTCGGGATCGGAGGCGGTGGACACGGCGCTCAAGATCGCGCTCGCCTATCATCGCATTCGCGGCGAAGGCACGCGGCGTGTCCTGATCGGCCGCGAGCGCGGCTATCACGGCGTGGGCTTCGGCGGCATCTCAGTTGGCGGCATGGTGGCGAACCGCAAAACGTTCAACGGCCAGCTGCTGCCCGCGGTCGACCATCTGCAGCACACGCACAATCTCGAGAAGAACGCGTACTCGCGCGGTCAGCCGCAGTGGGGCGCGCATCTCGCCGACGATCTCGAGCGCCTGGTCGCCCTGCATGATGCCTCGAACATCGCTGCGGTCATCGTCGAGCCGGTGGCCGGCTCCACCGGTGTACTGATTCCGCCAAAAGGATATCTGCAGCGCCTGCGCGAGATTTGCGACAAGCACGGCATCCTGCTGATCTTCGACGAAGTCATCACCGGGTTCGGCCGCACCGGCCAGGCGTTCGCTGCCCAGACCTTCGGCGTGACACCGGACATGATCACGTGCGCAAAGGCGCTCACCAATGCCGCCGTGCCGATGGGCGGCGTCATCGTGAAGAAGGAGATCTACGACGCGTTCATGCAGGGCCCGGAGAATGCGATCGAGCTGTTCCACGGCTATACGTATTCCGGCCATCCGCTCGCCGCTGCAGCGGCCGTCGCCACCCTCGATCTATTCAAGCAGGAAGGCCTGTTCCAACGCGCCGCGGAGCTCGCACCTTACTGGGAGGATGCCGCGCATGCGCTGAAGGGTCTGCCGCACATCATCGATATCCGCACGATCGGATTGATCGTCGGCATCGAGCTCGAGCCGATGGCCGGCAAGCCGGGCGCGCGAGCGTTCGAGGCGTTCCTGCGCGCGTATCAAAAGGGCATCTTGATCCGCACCGCCGGGGACACTATTGCCATGTCACCGCCGTTCATCATCGAGAAACAGCAGATCGATCAGCTCTTCGAGACGTTGAGCGAGGTTTTGAAGACGTTGCCTTGAATGAAATTCGTCATCGCGCAGATGCAGCACGAGACCAACACGTTCTCGCCGGTGCCTACCCCGTGGCAGGCTTTCGGCAAGGATGGCCCGCTGCTTGGCGACGACGTGGCGCGAGGCATGCGCGGCACACGCATGGCGATCGGCGCCTTTCTCGACCTCGCCGACCGAGTCAAAGCGCAGATCGTCACGCCGGTTGCCGGCTACGCTTCGCCGAGCGGCCCGGTGGACGCTCAGGCGTACGACCGGTTCTGCGATCTCATCTGCGATGCGGCAGCGAAGGGTTGCGATGCCATCCTGCTCGACTTGCACGGTGCCATGGTGGTGGCTGACCGCACCGACGACGGCGAAGGGACGCTGCTCAAGAGAATCCGTGAGATCGCACCGCAGACACCGCTCGCGGTCTCGCTCGACCTGCATGGAAACGTAACCGAAACGATGGTGCGCAACTGCGACGTGCTGACCGGCTACAAGACCTATCCGCACGTCGATATGTACGAATCGGGGGAGCTCGCCGGCAAGGTCCTGTGGCGCTATCTCGAGGGCGAGGTGAAACCGGTCATGGCGTTCGGCCAGCGGCCGCTGCTTGCGCAGACGCTGCAGATGAACACCGATGAGAGTCCGATGAAGGATTTCGTGGGGGCCGCGCGCGCTGCAGAGCGCGGAGGCCTGTTAGCGGCGACAGCGTTCGGTGGCTTCCAGCAGGCCGACATCTTCGATGCCGGCATCAGCGTGGTGACGATTGCGGACAACGACAAGGCACAGGCCGAGCGGACCTGCAATGCGATCCTCGATGTCGCCTGGAACCGCAAGGACGATTACATCTACAAGGGCCAGCCGCTCGAGCAGGCGATCGCCCGCGCGAAGACGATGGCCGAGCAGCAAGGCGGCCCCATTCTGCTCCTCGATCACGCCGACAACTGCGCTTCGGGCGCCACGCAGGACACGATGTACGTGTTGAAGGAGGCTTTGCGCCAGGGCCTCACCGATATCGCGGTTGGTCCGATCCGCGACCCGGAATCGGTAGCGCGGTCGATCGGTGCGGGTGTGGGCGCTCAGGTCACGTTGCATCTCGGCGGCAAGATGGACATGCCGGCGATTTCCCGCAAGGGCGAGCCGCTACAAGTGAGCGGTGTGGTGCGCGCCATCACCGACGGCGAATACACCATCACGGGTCCTCAGCTCACCGGCGTGCGCGCCTACATGGGCCGCACCGTCGTGCTCGATACCGGCGTTGCGCAGATCGTGATCACCGAGCGCAATCAGGAGCCATGGGACCGCGGTATCTTCGAGAGCGTGGGCATCGACCCGAGGCGCAAGCGGTTTCTGTTGCTCAAATCGCGCATGTATTTCCGTCCCGTGTTTCTGCCGATCGCCAAAGGCATGGTGTTGTGCGACAGCATCGGGGTGGGCTCATCGGACTGGACGTTGTTCCGTTTTGAGAAGCTGCGGCGGCCGATCTATCCGCTCGATCGCGAGTTTCCGGCCGCGCACCGCTGACCGATATACTTAGAGGAGACATCCGTGAACAAACCACTCGATCCGGCCACCATCCAGGCGGACGTCATTCATCACTACATCGGTGGCCGCGAGATCGCGGGACGCAGCGGGCGCTTCGGTGACGTGTTCAACCCCGCGCTCGGCACTGTGGCTCGTCGCGTCGCTTTCGCCAGCGCGGAGGAAGTAGGCGAGGCAATTGCTGCGGCACACGCCGCGTTCCCTGCATGGGCCGCCACGCCGCCGTTGCGCCGCGCACGCGTCATGTTCAAGCTGGAGGAGCTGCTCGAGCGCGATGCCGACCAGCTCACGCAACTCATCTCGAGCGAGCATGGCAAAGTCGTA
>JBGQKF010000379.1:0-4682 GCA_041499435.1 Gammaproteobacteria bacterium | reverse complement strand
CTGGCCGCTACCGCCTTTGGCCTTCGCGAAGCTCTCGCTGAGGGTCTGCAGCTCGCGCTCCCGGCCGACGAAGGGGGTCAATCCGCGCTCGGTCTGAACGTCGAGGCGTGCCATGGCCAGATTAGCGGCCAACACCTCCCACGCAGCAATGCCCTCGGGTTTGCCCTTGACGTTGAGTTCTCCGAGTGGCTTAAGCTGGAAGTAGCCCTTCACCAGACGCTGGGTGGGCTCGGAGATCAGGATGGCGCCCGGCGTGGACGCCTGCTGAAGTCGTGCAGCGACATTGGTGGTGTCGCCCACCGCGGTGTAGTCCATACGCAGGTCATCACCAATGCTGCCCACCACCAGCAGCCCGGTGTTCAGCCCTTGGCGCACAGTGAGGCTCAGCCTGCGGGTGCGCTGCAACTCCTCGTTGAGCGGAGCAAGTGCCTTCACAATGGCCAAAGCGGCATGCAGGGCGCGCTGCGCGTGGTCTTCGTGTGCAATGGGCGCCCCGAACAAGGCCATGATGCCGTCTCCGAGGAACTGGTTGACCGTGCCCTCGTACCGGTGCACCTCGGCGAGCATCAACTCCAGCGCGCGACCCATGACGCCGTGCACTTCCTCCGGGTCCAACTGGGAGGCCAAGGCCGTAGACCCCACCACGTCAACGAACAGTACCGTGACCTGCTTGCGCTCGCCTTCGAGCGCCGAGCGCGTCCTCAGAATCTTCTGGGCAAGGTGGGCCGGCGTGTAGGCCTTGGGCGAGGCGTGGTGCACCCGCGGCGGGGGACCAACCGCGAGCGGTAGGCCGCACGCGTCGCAGAACCGGCTGTCGGGAGCGTTCGAGCTGCCGCAAGCCGCGCACACGGCCGACAGAGATTGGCCGCACGCGCTGCAAAAGCGCGCGTCCAGTCGGTTCTCGTGTCGGCAAGCCAAGCAGAGCATAGAGCCCCCTCTCTACCCGAAGGCTGGGATTGCCAAAGGTGTGGCACCACACTACTCGCTGTGGTGGTCAGCGGCAAGGCGACAGTGGGCTGAACATGAAGTTTTCCGCCTACAACGGGCGCGACAATATCAAGGCCGAATACGTTGGGATGATCAAGTCCGAGCCCAATGAGTCGATCGCAAGAAAACCCGATTGGCGCTTCCTCAACGAGTTGAAGCGGGAGTCCGGTAGACTTGTGACTTCGAGCGATTGCAGCGGTCTAACCTTGGAGAAACCGTCTGTCTCAACCTGTGGATAGCGACGAACTCAACACTGCGACCCAGCCCATGCACGAGATCGCGCTTGCGATCGCGCGGGTCATGCTCGAGGGCTTCGACAAGCATTACCGGCTGTTCCGCGCTTCCAGCCGCGAAGCCAGAGCGCGCTTCGAGCAAGCCGACTGGCAGGCGGTGCGCGAGGCGCACGCCGCACGCATCCTTTTTTACGACGAGCGCGTGCAGGAATCGGTGGAGCGCCTGCGGCGCGAGTTCAACACCGATGCTTTGCCCGACGCGCTGTGGCAGGAGATCAAGCTGCAGTATGTGGGCCTGCTCACCAACCACAAACAGCCCGAGCTCGCCGAGACGTTCTTCAACACGGTGAGCTGCCGCATCCTGCAGCGCACGTACTATCACAACGATTTCATGTTCGTTCGCCCGGCAGTGTCCACCGAGCACATGGAAGGCGATCCCCCTTCGTACCGCAGCTACTATCCTCTGCAGCATGGCTTGCGCACGGTGCTGAAGCAAATCTTCCGGGATCTCGACCTCAAGCGCGGCTTTGCCGATCTCGATCGTGATATCCGCTATGTGCTGCGCGCCGTTCGCGAAGCGATGCCGCGGCCGCTGCGACTGGAAGCCAATCATCAGATTCAGGTGCTGAGCTCGCTGTTCTTCCGCAACAAGCGCGCATATCTGATCGGCAAGGTCATCAACGGCAACCTGGAGCTGCCGTTTGCCGTGCCGATCGTGCATGAGGACGGCGGGCATGGGCTGTGTCTCGATGCCTGCCTGCTCGATGCGAGCGACATCGCCGCGCTGTTTGCGTTCAACCGCGCGTACTTCATGGTGGACATGGAGGTGCCTTCGGCCTACGTCGACTTCCTCGCCAGCATGCTGCCGCGCAAGCCCAAGGCCGAGCTCTACACCTCGCTCGGTCTGCAGAAGCACGGAAAGACGCTGTTCTATCGTGACTTCCTGCATCACCTGAAGCATTCCACAGATAGCTTCATCGTGGCGCCCGGGATCCGGGGGCTGGTGATGATCGTTTTCACGCTGCCCTCTTATCCGTATGTGTTCAAGGTGATCCGCGACAACATTTCGCCCATCAAGAACATCGACCGGCAGACGGTCAAGGACAAGTACATGCTGGTCAAGCGCCACGACCGCGTCGGGCGCCTGGCGGACACGCTCGAGTATGCAGATGTCGCCTTCCCGCGCGCGCGCTTTACGCAGGAGCTGATCGACGAGCTGCAGCGCGAAGCACCCGCCCTCATCGAGGAGGACGGCGAGTCGCTGGTGGTCAAGCACGTGTACATCGAGCGCCGCATGACGCCGCTCAATATCTATCTCGATCGTGCCGACCCGCAGCAGCTCGACCACGCGGTGCGCGACTACGGCAACGCCATCAAGGAGCTCGCCTCGGTTAACATCTTCCCCGGCGACATGCTGTTCAAGAATTTCGGCGTCACGCGCGGAGGCCGCGTCGTGTTCTACGACTACGACGAAATCTCCTACATGACGGAGGTCAACTTTCGCCGCATCCCGCCTGCGCCCAACCCGGAGTACGAGCTCGCTGCAGAGCCGTGGTATCCGGTCGGTGCGAGTGATGTGTTCCCCGAGGAATTCGGCCCGTTTCTCATGTCCGGCGGCAAGGTCGGTGCGCGTTTTCTCGAGCACCATCAAGACTTGTTGTCGCCCGAGTTCTGGAACGCGACCAAGGCGCGTATCGATTCGGGTCAGATCGCGGACGTGTTTCCCTACGCGGATGCCGCCCGCTTCGTGCGGCGGTTCGCGCGCTGAAGCCGGCGCCGCCGGGCTGCGGTGTTCGCGGTACACTGCTGTTGTGTGAGACAGGTGAATGAAGCATGGAGAAACGGGCTATGAATGATCCAGTGGTCATCGTCGGCGTCGCGAGAACGCCGATGGGCGCTATGCAGGGTGAGCTCAAGGATTTCGCCGCACCGGAGCTCGGGGCGGTGGCGATTCGCGCAGCGGTCGAGCGTGGGGGCATCCCACCCGGCGACGTGCAGGAAGTCATCATGGGCTGCGTTCTGCCCGCGGGTCAGGGTCAGGCGCCGGCACGTCAGGCGAGTCTCGGCGCAGGCATTCCACTCTCGGTCGGCTGCACCACGGTCAACAAGATGTGCGGCTCAGGGATGAAGGCTGCGATGTTCGCGCACGACCTGCTGTTGGCCGGCACTGACGACATCATCGTTGCCGGCGGCATGGAAAGCATGACCAATGCGCCGTATCTGTTGCCCAAGGCGCGCGCCGGCTATCGCATGGGTCATCAGCAGGTGCTCGATCACATGTTCCTGGATGGCTTGGAAGACGCCTACGATAAAGGCCGCCTGATGGGCAGCTTCGCGGAGGACTGCGCGGCGAAATACAGCTTTACGCGCGTCGAGCAGGATGCATTCGCGATTGCATCGCTGCAGCGTGCGCAGAAGGCCAATCAGGAGGGCTGGTTCGCCTGGGAGACCGCGCCCGTGGCGTTGAAGTCCGGCAAAGGCGATCGCTTCGTCGACAAGGACGAGCAGCCGTTCAAGGCGAACTTCGAGAAGATCCCGCAGTTGAAGCCCGCCTTCCGAAAGGACGGCACGGTGACCGCGGCCAATTCCAGCTCGATCTCCGATGGTGCGGCCGCGCTCGTGCTGATGCGGCGCTCGACTGCGCAGGCGCGCGGCCTGCCGCCGCTCGCCACGATCGTTGCGCATACCACACACGCGCAGGAACCCGGGTGGTTCACGACCGCTCCGGTCGGTGCGATCCGGAAGCTGTTCGACAAGACCGGCTGGACGGCGAAGGATGTGGATCTCTATGAGATCAATGAAGCGTTTGCGGTCGTCACCCTGGCGGCGATGAAGGAGCACGCGTTGCCGCATGAAAAAGTGAACATCCACGGCGGCGCATGCGCGCTCGGACATCCGATCGGCGCATCCGGCGCGAGGATCATCGTGACGTTGCTCGGGGCGCTGCGCAAGTACGGACTGAAGCGGGGGGTCGCTTCGTTTTGTATCGGGGGCGGTGAAGCGACGGCGATGGCGGTGGAAGTACAGTGAATGAGGGAAGGAGGGAATGGGGGAAGGAGTAACTGCGTGCTCTATCGAGCGCTATGCTTGTAAACTCATTCCCTCATTCCCGGGCTTATTATGCGCCACCTCATCTCCTCAGGATCGAGCTTCGAAAAGGTCGCCGGCTTCAGCCGTGCGGTCGTGGACGGCGAGTGGATCTTCGTCTCCGGCACGACGGGTTACGACTATGCCACCATGACGATCGCACCGGATCTGGAGACGCAGACCCGGCAGGCGTTCCACAACATCGGGCGTGCGCTGGAGCAGGCGGGTGCTTCGTTCGACGACGTGGTGCGCGTGCACTACTATCTGGTGAACCAGGCCGACTTCAAAAAAGCGGCGCCGATCTTCGGCGAGTTTCTGGGCAACGCACGACCCGCGGCTACCGCACTGATCTGCGGACTGGTGGAGCCGGCGATG
>JBGQKF010000378.1:0-4703 GCA_041499435.1 Gammaproteobacteria bacterium | reverse complement strand
GAACACCGACACCGGCCATCAACGCGGTGTACGCCTGCACGGCCCTGCTGGCCGGTACGTTGAGCAAGGGCCGGCTCGGCATCGCCGCTTGAGAGCTGGCCGGTGCATCGCATGAACGCGAACAGGAAGAGGAATACTGTATGAGCAGCCCGGTCGCAACTGTCGTGAGCCTGCTGGCCGCGGGCGCCGACGACGCCACGTGCATCAACACTCCCGGCGGCACGCCGTTGACCTACGGCGCATTGCGCTCGCTCACTGCGCAGACGATCGATGCGCTCAACGCCCGAGGCGTGGGCCGCAACGACCGCGTCGCAATCGTGCTGGACAATGGGCCGGAGATGGCGGTTGCATTCCTGACGATCGCGGCCGGCGCCACGGCTGCGCCGCTGAATCCGGCTTATCGCGCCGAGGAGTTCGAGTTCTACTTGAGCGATCTCAGTGCGAAGATTCTGGTGATAGCCAACGACAAACCGGCGGCAGCGATCGAGGTCGCGCACAAGCTCGGCATTCCGATCGTGCGCTTGACGCCTGCACCCGAGCGCGGCGCCGGCAGCTTCACGCTCGCGTTTGCCGACGGGATCAAGCCGGCTCGCGCAGAGCGCCCCGGTGTCGCCGCGTCGGAGGACATCGCTCTGGTGCTGCACACATCGGGCACAACCTCGCGTCCGAAGATCGTGCCCCTGTCACAGGCCAACATCTGCGCCTCGGCTGCCCATATTCGTAAGACGCTCGCGTTGTCCGCCGCGGATCGCGGGCTCGCCATCATGCCGTTGTTCCACATCCATGGGCTGATGGCGAGTGTGCTCGCCCCGGTGTCGGCCGGTGCACAAGTGTGGTGCCCTGGCGCGTTCAATGCGCTGAAATTCTTCTCCTGGCTCGAAGAGGTGCAGCCGACCTGGTACACCGCGGTGCCGACCATGCATCAGACGATTCTCGCGCGCGCAAGCAAGAACACAGACATCGTCAAAGGCAATCGCCTGCGCTTCATCCGATCTTCGTCGTCGTCACTTGCACCGCAGGTGATCCGCGAGCTCGAGGAGGTGTTCGGCGCGCCGGTGGTCGAATCCTACGGTATGACCGAAGCTGCCCATCAAATGGCGAGCAACCCGCTGCCGCCTGCGCAGCGCAAGCCCGGCACGGTGGGCCTGGCTGCCGGACCCGATGTGTGCGTAATCGACGCCGATGGCAACCCGCAGCCGGCCGGCGTGCCGGGCGAGTTCGCTATCCGCGGACGCAATGTCATGCGCGGCTACGAGAACAACTCGAAGGCGAACACCGAGGCCTTCGTCAACGGCTGGTTTCGCACCGGCGATCAGGGCGTAATGGATGCCGAGGGCTATTTCACCATCACCGGCCGCTTGAAGGAGATCATCAACCGCGGCGGAGAAAAGATCTCTCCGCGCGAGGTCGATGACGTGCTGCTGGATCATCCTGGCGTCGCGCAGTGCGTGACATTCGCCGTGCCGCACGACATGCTCGGCGAAGACGTCGCCGCTGCGGTGGTACTGCGAGAGGGAGCGCAGATCGCCGAGAAGGATCTGCGCTCATTCGCTCAGACGCGCCTGGCGGATTTCAAGGTCCCGCGCAAAATCCTGATCCTCGAGGAAATCCCCAAAGGCGCCACCGGCAAGGTGCAGCGCATCGGGCTTGCGCAAAAGCTGGGGCTCGCCAAGAACTGAAGCACGCTGCACCGGTCCTGCGTTCAGGCGTCCGATTTCGAAGCAATGGACAAGCGAGGTAAACCGGACTGGCCGGAGCGGGGGCCAAGGGGACAGGGCAGAAGCGTACGCCGGACTTACCTGTGCTGCTCAGGCGGCGGCGTGCACGCCTTGCTTGGCGGTAACCTCCGCGTACGTGCAGACGCGGTTACGGCCCGAGGACTTGGCGAGATAGAGCGCCTGATCCGCCTGCTTGATGACCTCAGCCAGCGTGCCCGCGCCAAACTCCAGTGAGGCGACACCGAAGCTTGCCGTCACCTTGAATTTCCCGCCGGGGATCACCGCAGGGCCACAGTCCGTTTCCAGGATGACGCGCAGGTTTTCGGCAATGCCGCGCGCGTCCTCCACATCGCCGCGCACCAGCACGCAGAATTCCTCACCGCCATAGCGGCAAACCAGATCCTGCGCACCGGCGTTCTCGCGCAGCATCAGCGCCAGACGGTGAATCACCTGGTCGCCGACCAGGTGCCCGTAGCCGTCGTTGATCGCCTTGAAATGATCGATGTCGACCATGATGCACGCCATCTTGGCGCTTTGATCGATCGCCTGGAGAAAGATCTGCTGTGCTTTCTGCAGGAACGCGCGCCGCGTGAGCGCGTTGGTGAGCTGATCGTGATCGGCGAGATGCTTGAGCTCCCGGCTGCGCTCTTCGATCTGCGTCTTCGCCAGCTCGAGCTGTGCGACCGTATCCAGCAGCTGCTGATTCATATACTCGACCAGCGACAGGTCGTCCAGCGTGATGAGGCACCCGCGCACGCCTTCGCGATCGTCGACCACGGGCGCACAATTGACGGTGACCTTGATCGGCCGATCATCTTGCCGCTGAATCTGATAGGTTTCTCCGGTTACGGTGGTCTTGGTGCGCATCGCGCGCTCCCAGGGCCACGTGGTGGAATGATTGCCCACCGCGCTCACGAGCCATTCCATCTCCTCGATCGGCTTCCCGGTGTGATCTTTTCCGGCATCCGGATGCAGCGCGCGAAATGCCGTGTTGGTGAGCATCACATAGCCTTGCTTGTCGATCACCAGCACACCCTCGGACAACGCGTCGAACGCGCTGCGGATGCGTTCGGGAATGGCCGCTTTGGGATCCAGATGCTGCAGCGTGCGCCTGAGATAAAGATAGAAGACCAGCAGCCCGCCGGTGAGCATGGTGAGCGTCAAGATGATGCTGGGATAGCGCAGCCACCCCAACAGCGTTTGCGGAGCGATCGCCCGATACGAGACTTCGACCTGACCCCAGGCGCCGGCGGTGGTGTTGATCGGCACGACCACGCTGGTGAGCGTGGACTTATTGTCGGTCGGCCGGACCCACGTACGTTCGTGATTCCCAGTCTCCGCTGCGATCTCCCCGGTTGCACGGCGCATGGCGACCGAGAGTACGTCCGGGTTGTCGCTCACCACAGCATGGAGCGTGCGCCGGATGCCGTCCGTGTCCTCGTTCTGCGCCAGTGCCGCGAGCTGAACCGCGAGGCTTTCGGTGGAATTCTTGCGAATCTGCCGAGCGATCGTCGCCTCGTCGGGCAGCATCCCGAGGATCAGGTCGGCGGTGAGCAGCAGACAACATGCGAGCGAAACCAAGCCCAGGCTGATGCGCGCGACCGGCGAGAGCGAGATGCGCGACAGCGGTCCGAGCCGGATTCGCACTCGTTCAATCCTCGCTGGCGCTGCAATGCGCGCCGGTCAGACTGGCAGTCATAGAATCACTTGCTCGGCGGCGGCACAGCCGCGACGGCGGCGCGCGGCTTAGGCTTGGTGGTGTCAGCCGCTGGCGCCGGCAGGTCGAAATCGACCTTGCAGCGCAGACCCGGGGGCAGCTGATAACTCGGGTTGGGCAGCTCCAGGCGCACGCGGAAGCTGTTGCTCGCGGCATCGATCACGCGATCGACTACGATCACTTTCGCTCCGCGCGCCTCCGCATCGCTCACTTCCGGCTTCACCATCGCGCTCATGCCCGTCTTGATCTTGCTGAAGTATGCCGCCGGGACGATCACCTCCACACGCAGCGGATCGATCGTGGCGACTTTGAGCACCGGCTTTTCCTCGATGCGTTCGCCCTCTGAGAGATAGCGCTCCACCACTACGCCGCTGAGCGGCGAGCGGATCGTGCGCTGCGCGAGCTGGGCCTGCGCGAGCGCATATTCCTGCTGCGCGACACGCTGCTGCTCCTGTGCCTGCCTGAGCTTCATGTCGGCGAGTTGATCTTCGGTGGCCGCCTGGTCGGCTGCCTGCTGCGCCATAAAGTTCTTCTTGTACAAATCCTCGGCACGCAGCTTCTTCTTGTGCGTGAACTCCCGGTTGGATGCCGCGGCCTTGAGATCGGCGGTGGCTTCCGCGCGCAGCTTGGCAGCCGCCAGGTGCGCGCGCTCTACGTCAGAATTCAACTGCGCGATCGCCTGGCCTTTGGTCACGGAATCACCGCGCTCGACCAGCACCCGATCCAGGACACCGATGACCTGACTGCCGACGTCCGCTTCCTGGTACGGCTGAATGAGACAAGCCAGTGCATCGGCCCGTGCAATGCCGCACAGTCCGCTGCTTAAGCCCAGTAAAATCACAAAGATCCAGCGCATTTGACATTTCCTTTGCCGTGTTTCTTAAGGCTCGACCCGGCGCAGGCGTGCGCACGCTCAACCCTCGATTAGACGCTCGTCCGCCAGGCAATGGCCATCGCCTCAAACCTATATGCAAGTAGCCTGCCGAGAGCCCGTCGAAGGAATGAGCAGCATAAGACAAGCGACGGCCCGCGAGCGTGCACTTGACTGGCGAGCCGGGATGGCACGGTACAGTGTCATAAAAAGACCGTGCGCGGAGCCTCGCTCCGCGCACGGGTTCACATAAAATCCGCGCTGATGCAGATTAGCGGGTCAGTTCGCGCCAAGAGGTGCGCCGGTGCTTCGCAGTTCCCGGAGCGGTGTAGATATTCTGCTGGACCTTGACCGTGTCGGAACGCTGCAGCTGACCGATCAGTGAGCCTTTCTGCAG
>JBGQKF010000377.1:0-4705 GCA_041499435.1 Gammaproteobacteria bacterium | reverse complement strand
CGCGTAGTAAAAGGCGTGCACGCTGGGGTCGAACTCAGGATCGGTCCACAGCGTCTTGAGCTCCACCGCGCCAATGGTGTTGGCGTACGTGGCATTCTCGACGTCCACCGTGCTGCCGATCGGCGGTACCACGCCGGTCCATTTGTCGGGCTTGCGATCACCCGCCCAGGCGACATCGAAGATCTTCTCGAAGCTCTGGCCGCTCTTGGTCCAGCCCTTGATGATCTGAATGCGGTCCAGGTTGCCGGAGGTCGGATCTTTCACCGCCCAGACCATGAAAGTCGGGGCGTTGGCCTTGGCCGGCGGCAGGTCGCCGCCCATCGGCACGCCCTTGGCGTAGCCGGTCTTCACCCAGTCCTTGTCCGCGAGCATGTCGGCTGTGTACTCCCATCCACCGAACAGGCGCACCTTGATGTGCGGACCGCTGACCCCGAAGGTCTCCTTGCGCTGCATGCTGTCGAACAGGGCCGCGCGCGTGTTCTCTTCGGCCCACACGCCAGTCAGGCCGCCGGTG
The DNA here is from genome assembly GCA_041499435.1 of Gammaproteobacteria bacterium. Taxonomy (GTDB): domain Bacteria; phylum Pseudomonadota; class Gammaproteobacteria; order Burkholderiales; family SHXO01; genus SHXO01. The sequence goes on along the minus strand of JBGQKF010000377.1, from coordinate 4,191 downwards.
CCTTCGCTGCGTGCATCGAAGAAGCCGCCGACCAGGTTGCCGCCCATGCGCACCTCGATCGTCCCGTCCGTGAAGGAATGGCCGCCGAAGAAATTGTCCTGGCGATAGGGGACGGCGGTGTTGTGCGAGTCCGACGCGGCACCGAACCCGAACTTGTACGGGTTGAAGCCCTTGCTGTCCTGCATGGCGAGGCCGTCCTTCAGGGCCTGCCGTGCGTAGCTGCCGACGATGTGCGGGATGCGCCCCGGCGGATTGCCCAGCAGGACCGACATGATCTCGAAGCTGGCGAACTCGTCGCTGGGCGAGAGCAAGGGGTGCGTCTCCGAGGTGCCCTTGAGCTGCTTGATCTCAATCAGCGGCTCGTTGCGCGTGCGCGACGCGGCATAGGCGGCGTCGATCGGGCGGCCCTCGGTGTCGACCTCGGTCGGGAACATGCGACCGTCCGACAGATTGGCGTTGTGCGAAATGGCGAGGAGCTCGTTGCCGGCCTTGCGCTGCCCGTCCATCCAGTTCCAGAGATCCACCGGGTGCGCCGAGTCCAAGGCGCTGAACGGCGCCGCCGGCACCTTGGCGCAGTCCCTGAAGAAGATGTTGCGGTGGAGATTCATGTTGTTTGGCATCGACGTCCATTCGTAGGAGCAGAACGCGGTGAACTTCCCCGGCTCATTTGCCTGGTCGGCGAGCTCGACGTTCCGCTTCCAGACCGTACCGGCGATCTCCGGTGCCATGAGCACCTTGACGGGTGGTCCGGCGACCAGGACGTTGATTGCATACAAAGCGACCCTGGTCATTTCCTCTTTCGTCCTGGCTTTCAGAATCAGAGGCTGCGCGGCGGGGAGCTTGCTGACCGCGGATCCCGGCTCGTTCGCCAGGTTGACCACGCCGGCGTATTCGGAGTGGTCGGTGACGCCCGCCCAGTCGAGCGGCGTATCGATCTTGACCTCGAACCCCAGCGGATGCTTGATCGGCTCGCCCTTGAAGTATTTGTATGCGTCGCCGGGATTGGTGACGAGGTTCCCGATGGCGAACGCGTCGAGCGACCAGCTGGTGTGGACGTGGCTCTCGCCGAAGTAGGCTTCGCGATCGGGGTTCTTTTGCTGTGCCCGCAGCGCGCTCGGCGTGACAAGGCAAGCCCCCAATACCGCCGCGGCAGTCCATCCAACCATGTATGACAGTCTCGACAGCGATGTTCTCTCAAGGCTCATTGATATCTCCCCAGTTAGCGAAGTGCGGAACGCAACCGCGGGTTGTTTCTCGGGCGATGCCCGCCGCACGGTAAACCATTGGACGGTGTCCCGCTATTAGACCAAGGTCCCATGCCGATAGCACTTGGCCCAGACGGTGTCCATCGCGATACGCTGGTACATTCGTGCTTCTCCTCTGTGTGAAGGTGAAGCGAATGGATAACGAATCGAAACGCGCGGGTCCTGATGGATATACCTTCCTCAAAGGTGGATTCCCTTACTCCCAAGGCGTGCAAGCCCTTCCGGGCTACGCAATCGAGCGGGTGCGCTTCGCACATCCGCTGCCGATGACGCAAGGCTTCGCCGCTATACGGGCGTATCTGCAGTCGTTAGGACGTCCTCCTACCGCGCTCTGCGCGGCCGAACTGCGCTTGCCCCGACAGTTCAGCATGAGCGGCTTTGGCGAGTTCAATAAGAGCTACGTGGAAGTACTGAGGCAGTGGGGGTTGTTTCACGATGGGTTGAATCCCGTGGCGCGCTCGAATGTCGCGCCGGATATCGACCCGCCGGCCGAGCCGTCGTTCTATGCGTTCTCCCACACGGTGCCAGCGCAGCGGGCGGTGAGTGTGGTAGTCGCGGGCAGCGGCGAATGGCCCGAGGGCGGCCGCTTTCCCGACGACATCGTGGCACGCGGCGACGTGTCAGCCGCGGGATTGCAGGCCAAGGCGCGAAGCGTATTGGATACGATGCAGCGGCGGCTCAGCGCGCTGGGAGCAGCCTGGTCCGAGGTGACCGGAGTTCAGGTGTACACCGTGCACGATATCCACGCGATCGTCCGCGACGAGATCATCCCGCGCGCCGGGAACGGCAGCGGAGTCGCCTGGCACTATTGCCGCCCGCCGATCGAAGAGCTCGAATACGAGATGGATGTGCGGAGCGTGGCGGTAGAGCGCGTGCTCGCGCCGAGCTAAAGCTTCAGCCGTTACTGCTGCCCGACTGTGGCTGGGGGCTTGAGCTCGATCACGCCGCGCGACCAGCGGCGAGCGATGGGAAATTCTGAATCTACGCCTTCGTTCCACGACAGGATGATGTAGCCCGGGGCTTTGGCCTGCGCTGTGATCTGCTCCGCCTGGCGATGGAACAGATCGATCGATTCGCCGTCGCCACCGGTGGTGATGCGCTTTTTGCGCAGATCGATGCGGTAGCGTGTGTCCGATAGCTTGGTCTCGTGGATTTCCCAGTTGGGCGCGAGCGGATCCACCACCACATAGAGGACGCCGACCGCGGCCACAGTCATGAGCACATCGGAAAGCGGCCAGCTGATCGTGCTGGTGAGGTAGACGGTCTCATCCGGGATGATCGGGTTGCAGCCCGCGAGCAGGCAGGAAAGGGCAATGGCTCCGGCAAAGCTGCGTCTCATGGTGAAAGCTCCACAGGTCGATCCACTGATATCGACGTTTCCAGGGCGAGGTTGAGGCTTTTGCGGCCGTCAGCCGGGCGAAAGGGTCTCGGCCGCAGCGCTATGCTCCTCCGAGCCTTGCATGCGCTGGCCGGCTGGCCGAATTGAGGTGTCCGCAGCGCACCGTATAAGGTAAAATTCCCGCTTGCCTCGTGCGCGCCTTCGAATATTCGCATCGCGCCTCATTCGTGTCTTCCGTCCCGGTAACCGCTCCCTCTTCGCCCAGCATCGCGCAACTGCGTGAGCGCATCGACAGCGCCTTGCTGCGCGAGCGTCATCGCTTGCGCCGTGCGCTCGAGCGCGCGCAGCAGTCCGGGGACGCGGCCGAGCTGCACACCCTCGCCGAGCGCATCGAGCAGTCGCAGGCGCAGGTGCATGCGCGCTTGCAGGCGCTGCCCGAAGTGACCTACCCGGAGGATCTGCCGATTACCGCTCGCGTCGAAGAGATTGCGCGCGCGATCGAGCGACATCAGGTGGTCATCGTCGCGGGCGAGACCGGGTCGGGCAAGACCACGCAGCTGCCCAAGATCTGCCTAGCGTTGAAGCGCGGTGTCGCAGGGATGATCGCACACACGCAGCCCAGAAGGATCGCGGCGCGCACGGTCGCGGCCCGCGTCGCCCAGGAGCTGGGCCGGCCGCTGGGCGAGCAGGTCGGTTTCAAGGTGCGCTTCAGCGACCGCGTGAGCGACCAGAACTACATCCGGGTCATGACCGACGGCATTCTGCTCGCCGAGACGCAGACCGATCGCTTCCTCGAAGCCTACGACACCATCATTCTGGACGAGGCGCACGAGCGCAGCCTCAACATCGATTTTCTGCTGGGCTATCTCAAGGGCGTGCTGCCCAGGCGGCGTGAGTTGAAGGTGATCATCACCTCGGCCACGATCGATGCGCAGCGCTTCTCGAATCATTTCGACGCTGCGCCGGTGATCGAAGTGTCCGGGCGCATGTATCCGGTCGAAATGCGCTACCGCCCGATCGAACAAGACGAGCAAACCGGCGCGGCGCCCGAGCTTGCGGAGGCGATCGTCGATGCGGTGGACGACGTGTCGCGGCTCTCCGCGCAGGGCGATGTGCTGGTGTTCCTGCCCGGCGAGCGCGAGATCCGCGAGGTGACTGAGGCGCTGCGCAAGCACAATCCGACGCATGCGGAAATTCTGCCGTTGTTCGCGCGCCTGTCCGCACAGGAGCAGGAGCGGGTGTTTCAGCGCAGTGCGGCGCGGCGCGTCGTGCTCGCTACCAACGTCGCGGAAACTTCGCTCACCGTGCCGGGTATCAAATACGTGATCGATTCGGGGCTCGCGCGCGTCAACCGCTACAGCTATCGCAACAAAGTCGAGATGCTGCAGGTGGAGGCGATCTCGCGCGCCTCGGCAAATCAGCGCGCGGGCCGCTGCGGTCGCGTCATGAGCGGCGTGTGCGTGCGTCTCTACAGCGAGGAAGACTATCTCTCGCGCCCGGAGTACACCGATCCGGAAATTCTGCGCTCGTCGCTCGCCTCGATGATTCTGCGCATGAAAGCCTTGAAGCTCGGCGAGGTCGAGGACT
>JBGQKF010000376.1:0-4721 GCA_041499435.1 Gammaproteobacteria bacterium | reverse complement strand
CGCGCTGTCCACGCTCGTCGGTCTCCAGCAGGCCCTCGCCGGCGAGGTACACACCGAGGCAGCGCGCGAAGTCCTGCTCCCACTCCTGCTCGGTCATCTCCGATCCGTCCGGCTTGAGCCATGCCACATCCTTCACGTCGCTTCCGCGCAGCGGCCGGCCCTCGAAAAAATGTCGCCGACGCAGGACCGGGTGCTCACGCCGCAACCGGATCACGCGCTGGAAGAACTGAAACAGCTGTTCGTGTCCACCGGATGCGGCCCAATGCACCCATGAAATGGAATTGTCCTGGCAATAAGCATTGTTGTTGCCGCCCTGCGTGCGGCCGATCTCATCGCCGGCCACCAGCATGGGCACACCCTGGGACAACAGCAGCGTGGCGATCATGTTGCGTTTCTGGCGGGCACGCAGCTCGACGATCTCAGCGTCGTCGGCAGGACCTTCGACCCCATAGTTCCAGGATAAGTTGTTGTCGTGACCGTCGCGGTTGCCTTCCTGATTGGCTTCGTTGTGCTTGCCGCTATAGCTCACCAGATCTTCCAGCGTGAAGCCGTCGTGCGCGGTGATGAAATTGATACTGGCGTAGGGGCGCCGGCCGCTGCGTCCGTACAGATCACTGGACCCGGTCAGCCGCCGCGCGAACTCACCGATCAAGCCGCCGTCTCCTTTCCAGTAGGCGCGCATCGTGTCGCGATATTTGTCGTTCCACTCCGTCCATCCGATCGGGAAATTGCCCACCTGGTAGCCGCCTTCACCGAGGTCCCAAGGCTCGGCGATCAGCTTCACCTGCGAGAGCACCGGGTCCTGGCGCAGAATGTCGAAGAACGCGCCCAGGCGATTCACCTCGTGGAGCTCGCGCGCAAGCGCCGACGCGAGATCGAAGCGAAACCCGTCGACGTGGATCTCGGTGACCCAGTAACGCAGCGAATCCATGATGAGCTGCAGCACGTTCGGATCCAGCATGTTGAGCGTGTTGCCGCAGCCAGTGAAGTCCATGTAGTAGCGGTGGTTGTCGCGCACCAGCCGGTAATACGCGGCATTGTCGATGCCGCGGAACGAAAGCGTCGGGCCGAGCTGATTGCCTTCTGCGGTATGGTTGTAGACGACGTCCAGAATCACCTCCAGGCCGGCGCTGTGCAGCGCCTTGACCATGGTCTTGAACTCGGCGACTTTGCCGGATGCCGAGTAGCGCGCCTCCGGCGCAAAGAAGCCGATGGTGTTGTAGCCCCAGTAGTTGCGCAGACCCTTTTGCACGAATGCGCGCTCGTCGACGAAGGCGTGCACCGGCATCAGCTCGATGCTGGTCACACCGAGCCGTTTGAAATGCTCGATCACCGGCCCGGTAGCGAGCGCTGCGTAAGTGCCACGCAGCGCAGGCGGCACATCGGGATGCTGCATGGTGAAGCCACGCACGTGCAGCTCGTAGATCACCGTGTCGTGCCAGGGCACGGCCGGCCGTCGGTCGTCTCCCCAGGTGAATGCCGGGTCGATCACCTTGCAGCGGGGCACACCGCTCGCGCTGTCGCGGCGATCCAGCGACAAGTCCTCGCGCCGATGTCCGATGGTGTAGCCGAACAGCGCATCGCTCCAGCGTAAGTTTCCCTCGAGGCTCCTGGCGTAGGGATCCAGCAGCAGCTTGTTCGGATTGAAGCGATGGCCTTCCTCTGGTTTGTAAGGCCCATGAACGCGGAAGCCGTAGAGCAGACCAGGCCGCGCCTCGGGCAGATAGCAGTGCCATACCTGATCGGTTTGCTCGGTCAGCTCGACGCGCTGCATCTCGCGCCGGCCCTTGGGATCGAACAGGCACAGCTCGACGCGCGTAGCGTTCGCAGAGAACAGGGCGAAGTTGACGCCCTCGCCGTCCCAGGTGGCGCCACGCGGATAGGGACGGCCTGGCCAGACCGCGGTAATCGGTTGTTGCGACATGGAGCCTAGTTGGGGTTATCGAAGCGCACGGCAGTCATCCGTGTCGCGAGATTTCGTGACTCGTGAGATCAAATCCGTGATTCGTGACTCGTGATTGGTGATTGGTGATTCGTACTGATTGAGAAGATACCGCAAGCGCCGGCCAAACACGAATCACGATTCACGGCCTTTCATCCCACATCTCCTGCATCCACCACTCGAGTCCGCACCAGCGCCATCAGACCGCGCAGCGGCACGCCGACCCAGTCGGGGCGCATGTTGATTTCGTAGCGCAGCTCGTACAGCGCCTTTTCGATCAGGAACAGCTCGAGCAGCTGCTGCCACGTCTGCGCATCCTTGGGCAGCGACGGCAAATCCACGTTCGCTTGCCGATAGCCTGAGAGGAATGCCTGCTTGGTTTCTTCCTGCCACGTACGCACTGCCTTCTCGATCGCGCCGCGCTTATCTTCCGGCTGTTCGTGATTGTTCTCGACGGCGAGCGCAGCCGCGTAGTCCAGCGAGCGTACCATGCCGGCCACATCGCGCAAGGGCGAATGCTTGGCTCGGCGCTCGGCGAGCGGCCGGGCCGGCTCGCCCTCGAAATCGACGATGAGGAAATCCTGACCAGTCAGCAGCACCTGCCCCAGGTGCAGGTCGCCGTGATAACGGGTCTTAATGAAATCGGGCGCCTTCACCTGCGTGCGCCGTACCCGCTCGAGCAGCGTTGGGCCATGCAACAGCAGCTCTTCCGCCGCAGCGCGCTGCCGCTCAGGTAATCGATCGCGCTGTTGAGAGAGCAAACGCAGAGTGGCTTCAGCATCGTCGTACACGCGCTGCACCCATTGTGCGACTTCATCGGCGCTGACCGGCTCGGGCGCGAAAGCAGGATCATCCGCAGGCCGGGCAAACGCCGCATGCAGCTCGCCCACGCGTTGCCCCAGGCGATGCGCGCCCGCCAGAAAGAAGCCATGCAGCTCGACTTCTCGTGCCGGGTTTTCCGGTGGCGACTCCGCCGGCGTGAACAGACGCTGGGTCATCCGTTGCAGATAATCCTGCGTGAGCGACCATGCGCTGCCCTGGTTTTCCACATACTGCTGCAGCAGGGCAAGCGCGACGACTTCGCCATCCGCGCGCACGTACTCGATCCAGCCGAGCACCGGCGCGGTGTTGGCATACGGCGAGACCTCGGTGAGGAAGCGTCCGACTTCGACCTCCGGATTGATGCCGGGTTGCAAGCGCCGGTATCCCTTGAGATAGAGTTTGTTCCCAAACATGATCCCGGTGTTGCTCTGATCGAGCGAGGGATGCTTCACCTCTTCGTTGATGCCCTCGGCGAACTGCGCATAGGCCGAGGTGCAGGCAAAGCGCAGCCGGCCATCGGCGAACGGCATCTCATTGGGCTCACCCATCGCGCGCGCGAGCGCACGGCAAAAGCGCGCGTCGCCGAAGGCGCTGTACAGAACCCCCATCTTCTCCTTCTGCCGAACGCGTGCGAGCACCCAGGGGCCGTATTGGCGCAGCGGATCGGAGCCGGGCTCCTCCCATGCCGCACCGAGCGGCAGCAAGTAGAGCTGCGATGGCGCATCGGCGATCTTCACCTCGAGAAAAGTGAGCAGCCAGCTGCCTTCCGGCGTGATCCACTCGCCTTCATCGATGATCTCCAGCCGGGTGATGCGCTCGCCCTTCGCCGCGAACCAGCGCCGGTTCATCAGATGGGGCAGCAGCACCTGACGCTGGAGTTGTTCGCGCGTACGCGAGGCGATCATCCGACGCACGCTCTTCGCCGTGCTCGCGTCATCGAAGAAAGTGCGCAGCCCCTCCACCAGCACCAGCACCGGGAGTTCCTGGGACGGAAGCTTCTCTTCGTGCCATTCGGGCACCGGGGCATCGGCGGCGAGCCGAAATGCGTAGAAGCCATGACCGGGCAGCGTCAGCATGTAGGGCAGCTCGCCGATCGGAGGGAACGAGACTTTCCCGAACAGCTCGACCGGCACGCGCCCTTTGTAGCGCGACAGCTCCAGCTCGACCGCTTGCGGATTGCGCGACAGATTCGCCACGCACAGAATGCTCTCGTCCTGAAACTCGCGCAGGTACGCGAGGATCTTGCGATTGCCCGGCTCGAGAAAGGCCAGCGTGCCGCGTCCGAAGGCACGGTAGGATTTGCGCACCTGGATCAGGCGCGTCGTCCAATTCAACAGCGACGTCGGATTGCGCGCCTGCGCCTCGACGTTGACCGCCTGGTAGCCGTACACCGGATCCATGATCGGGGGCAGATAGAGCCGCTGGGGATCGGCGCGCGAGAAGCCGGCGTTGCGATCGGATGTCCACTGCATCGGCGTGCGCACGCTATTGCGGTCACCCAGGAAAATGTTGTCGCCCATGCCGATCTCATCGCCGTAGTACAGGATCGGCGAGCCCGGCATGGTCATCAGCAGACAGGAGATCAGCTCGATGCGACGCCGATCGTTCTCCATCAGCGGCGCGAGCCGCCGCCGGATGCCCACGTTCACGCGCATGCGCGGATCGATCGCGTAGATCTGATACATGTAATCACGCTCGCTGTCGGTCACCATCTCCAGCGTGAGCTCGTCGTGGTTGCGCAGAAAAATGGCCCACTGGCAGTTGTCGGGAATGTCCGGCGTCTGGCGCAGGATGTCGATCACCGGATGGCGGTCTTCCTGCGCGATCGCCATGAACAGCCGCGGCATCAGCGGGAAGTGATAGGCCATGTGGCATTCGTCGCCGTTGCCGAAATACTCGCGCACGTCTTCGGGCCATTGATTGGCCTCGGCCAGCAGCATCTTGTTGCCGTAGGTCT
>JBGQKF010000375.1:0-4741 GCA_041499435.1 Gammaproteobacteria bacterium | reverse complement strand
CGTTACGCCGAATACCGACACATTAGCGCATGCGTGCCGCAATTGCTCGGCAGGCAGGTTCCGGATTGCGCTGTCGCGCGCGGGGAAATGGCACAATCGTCTGCGGGAGGACACATCATGAGTGGATTTGCCGACTACGAAAACTACGATGCGCTAGGACTCGCCGAGCTCGTGCGGCGCAAACAGGTCACGCCTGGCGATCTGCTCGACGCCGCGATCGAGCGCGTCGAGGCACGCAACGCGGCGGTCAACGCGGTGGTCATGAAGCTCTATGATCATGCGCGCGGCGCCATCGCCGACGGGCTGCCGGAGGGCCCCTTCCGCGGTGTGCCTTTCCTCATGAAGGATCTCACGTCGGCGGTGGCTGACGTCAAAATGACCCGCGGCTCGGCTTTCTTCGCCGATACGCCGCCGGCAACCGCCGACAGCGAGCACGTGAAGCGCCTCAAACGCGCGGGCCTGGTGATCTTCGGGCGCACCAATACCTGCGAGCTCGGCCTCTCGCTCACCTGCGAGCCGCGTCTGTATGGGCCGACGCGCAATCCATGGGATACAACACGCATATCCGGTGGCTCGAGCGGCGGGGCGGCCGCGGCGGTCGGTGCACGCATGCTGCCCCTTGCGCACGCTTCCGATGGATTCGGATCGATTCGCGCACCGGCCGCGTGCTGCGGTCTGGTAGGGCTGAAACCTACACGCAGCCGGAACACGTTTGCACCTTTCGCGGGCGAGGGCCTCGGTGGACTTGCGACCGAGCATGCCGTCAGCCTCACCGTGCGCGACAGCGCCGCGCTGCTCGATGCGACACGCGGCGCCGGTCCTGGTGATCCGTACGTGGCTCCAACACCCACCGGCTCGTATTTCGGTGAGGTAGGTGCGGCGCCAGGAAAGCTCCGTATCGCGTGGACTGCTGTGGCGCCAAATGGCGCGAACATCGATGCACAATGCCTGCGTGCCCTGGCGGACATCGTGCAACTGTGCACCGAGCTCGGCCATCACGTGGAAGAGTGCGATCCGCAGATCGATCGCGAAGCGGTGGTGCCGACCTTTCTCACCCTCGCCTCCGCGAACACCGTGGTCAATCTCGCCAGCCATCCGAGTGCCGGGCGCTCACCTCGCGAGGATGAGGTCGAGCGCATCACCTGGCTCACCGCGCAGCGGGGAGAACGCGTGAGCGGACCCGACTATGTTCGCGCAACGCAGGCGGCACATCGACTGGGCCGCCAGATGGCCGCGTTTCACTCGCAATGGGATGTGCTGTTGACCCCGGGCCTGGCGACGCCGCCGGTGAAGCTCGGCCGGCTCGACATGATGATGAACGATTTCGACGAATACTGGCGGCGCGTGTTCGCGTTCTCGCCGTTCACGGTGTGGTTCAACATCACCGGTCAGCCGGCGATGATGCTGCCGCTTGCGCAAAGCACGGAGGGACTCCCGATAGCGGTGCAGCTCGTCGCGCGCTATGGCGGCGAGGCAACGCTGTTTCGCCTCGGCGCGCAGCTCGAAGCCGCACGGCCCTGGTTCCACCGCAAGCCGGCGCTTTGAGGGGCGCATCGGTCAATCTCGAATCGCTTCCACCGAGATCTGGATCCGCACCTCATCGCTTACCATCGACAGATACTTGGAGAGGCCGAAGTCAGACCGCTTCAACGTCGTAGACAGATCGCCGCCACACACAAAGCGCGTGAGGGTGAAGATGGCGACCTCCTTGCAGACGAAACGCTCCGCAGTGAGACGAGCGGGCTGAGTAATACCTTTAATCATCACCTCCCCATCGAATTGCGTGGGCGCATCCTCCGCGAAGCTTATGGCGTGACCCGAGAAGCGAGCGGTCTTGAACCTGGCCACATCGAAGAAAAGCTCGCCACTTAGAATTCCGTCCAGCTTTTTCAATCCCGTGTCGATGCTTCGGACATCGATCTCCACGGTAACGGTCGCCAACTTCTGGGCGGCGTCGAGAGTGGCGTTGCCCTTGGTCACCGCGAATCTGCCGTGTATCGACGACACCCCGGTGTGCACGACCGCGAAGTGCACGAAGGTGTGGTCAGGGTCGATGCGAAATTGCTCGGCGGCGGACGCTTCGGGCGCTATCGACGTCGCAGCGAGCGCGACGATCGGGAGACAGAAGGCACATTTCATGTGCAGATGGTAATCGAGGGCTCACCCGCTAAGGCCCATCCGAACGAACTTTTTTTCGGGGTCGTAGTTCTTGCTATGAGCGCTGGCTTCACAGTGGTTCTCGTCATAAGAATCCCTCCCCCCGAGCAATGCCGTCGACCCTACCGGACACACGCGCGAATTCCTGACGTAATTGAAAGGTGGGCGTAAGCTGCCGAAGACCTGGGATCACCGCCGGAGATTACCCCATTGCTGCTGTAAAGGGTTCGAAGGACGAGCGGCGAGCGCGAGATTTTATAGCGTTCGTGCGCTCGGAAAAAGGCCGGAGCGTCCTCGGCAAATACGGCTTCTCCAGCCCGTGAGCGAGCCGGTAGGCGTTGGTGACCGCCCTCTGATGAGGGTCAAGCGATACCATGCGCATAGTGCACAGGTGGCGTGATCTCGACTTGGAATCCGATGAGCGAGCTTTTGCTAACCCGCGCCGCGTAAGGTGATCTCGAGGTCCACTGGTTGTGGCAGGTCCTCAGGTCTCGGGCAGTGCTTGATGGAGCGACGGTGCTGCGTGCCAGCAAACCGGGCGAGCCCGTTTCAACTCAGGTGCGAGCCTTCTTCGGCGTAGTCCCCAGAATGCGCTTGAATTGACGCGTGAGGTGGCTCTGGTCCGAGAAGCCGACTGCGGCGGCAACCTCGGCGAGCGTCGGACGTGCCGGCAGAGACGGCGCCCAGCTCATGCTTCACGATGAGCTCAACAAGAGCGCCCGCTGCGGAAAGGCAAAGCAGGCAGCCCACTAAAGATGAAATCGGTGCTTGCCAGGCAGTGCGAGGAGGACGTGCCCACGGAGGCAATTCAAAGATAATCTTGAGACGCTCGCACATTTCTCACGTCGCCCCTACCGGTTCAGCCTCGTCGGCGTGCTGAAGCGGTCGGCTATGTCCAATCCGCGTACTACGTTTGCGCAGCACGAGTAGGCAGCTGGGATGACGAACATGGACAGCAATGGCGCGGTGATCATGCCGCCGACCATGGGCGCTGCGATGCGCTGCATGACCTCCGCGCCGGGTCCGCTGGACCACATGATGGGGAGCAAGCCGGTAATGACGACGGCAACGGTCATTGCCATAGGTTGCACGCGAAGCCCCGCGCCCTCTGTGATCGCCTCTCTCAGCACCTCGATACTGATCTGCTGGCTGCCGATTGACGACGCTCCAATGCTTGCTTCAGATACAGCAGCGTGGTGACGGCGAATTCTGCCGCCACGCCTGCAAGCGCAATGAATCCCACCGCCGAAGCGATGGACATGTTGTATCCGAGGAGCCACATCAGCCAGAAACCACCAATCAACGCGAAGGGCACGGCAAGCATGATGAGCAACGCTTCGTCTATGCGGGAGAACGTCACGTAGAGAGCACTCCACCAAACGCCATTCGGCACAACGCAGCAGTTTCTGTATTGCCTGGCCTGTGTAAGGTTGAATCGGCTGCCACGGCTCCAGCTGCATTGAAGCGGACCAGAGCACAGCTTTGCCCTGATCGAGGAGCCGACCCTAGGGCCAGCTTGTCATTCGGAAGTTGCGTCTGCGCCATGCTCTGACAACTGCGCACCAAACCACCGGTGAATTGCGGTCAACAAATGTCGGTCCGTCGTTTCAAAGGTGATTTCTGCGCCGGTGGGCAGAGCAGAATACGAAACCTTTATTTGTGCGGCTCCGGCCTGTAAATCCTTCAGCCCCGGCATCTCTGCACCATGCAGTGATGCAGGGTCCGAATAGTCGCCGCGCTGAAACGCTTCTGCCTCATGCTGAAGGTGCTGCTGAATCAGTGGCACCTGATCCTTTGCCGTTTTATCTTTGACGACAACTCGTTCCACGCCACCAGAGTCCGTCATTCGGAAGATGTGCGTGGTCTTAGCGAGGTCAAAGGGCATGACGCTATGCCCGACGTGGTGAACATGCTCTTGGTTGGTCTGGGCCGGGGCGGCCGTACAGGTGAGAAGCAGAATAAGCCCGATCGATCGACTGAAATTCTGCGGTTGACGCGAATGCTTGGTCATTGTGCACCTGATTCGTGATATGTCGGGTCACGTAACTGGAGGAGCAGCGCCATTACCGTAAGCTCCGAGGCGAAGGCGCAGTCACGCTTGATCGTGGCCCACAGCAGGCCTGGCGCCGATGCGATCTCTCAGCACGAGCATCATCCTTGCGATTACCAGCAGCATTGGCAACTCGACAATCGGCCCCAGGATGATGGCGAGATAAACGAGTGGGTGTCCCGGAAAGGCGGAAACGGCAACACCGATCACCGCTTCCGAGTTCCTCGCCGTGGTGGTGAAGGCACGACACCACTGAAATATCGCTTCAGCGCGCAACTTAGACTCAAAACACAATCACCTTGTCGGCCCAGTGTGTCCACGTAGTGAGCTCAGCCAGCGTACTTCGATGGGCTCCTTCGACCAGCTCGGTTTCAGCGATGCCGCGTGCATCCATGCAGGTGGCACAAACACCAACTTGCCCACTGTTGCGCACCACGCGACCGAGCATCACTTGGATGTTGTAGAAACCTTCCGGGACTTTCTGCCCGGCTTTGGCGCAGCTCGCGGCATCCCCGATCAGAAACACTTTCACCT
>JBGQKF010000374.1:0-4741 GCA_041499435.1 Gammaproteobacteria bacterium | reverse complement strand
TGACCTGCGTCCAGATTGCGGGACTCATCGCTCGCAGAGTGCTGTGCTACGTGAATTCCGGAGAGCGCCTCGAGCGTGGGCAGCGCTACGGCTTCATCCGCTTTGGCTCGCGGGTGGATCTATATCTGCCAGTGGGAAGCACTGCGCGCGTGAGTGTCGGCGACAAGGTGACCGCTGCCGAAACCATCGTGGCCGAGCTGAAGGGTTAGAATCGAGCCCGTGAACTATCCCGAACAGCCCGAGATCAAGCCGAAGTGGCTGGTGGGTGGACGCATCCGCCGCCATGGTATTTATTGGCTGCCCAACGCCATTACCACCGCCTCGTTGTTTGCCGGCTTCTATGCCATCGTGCAGGCGATGAACAATCGCTTCGGTCTGGCGGCGATCGCGATCTTCGTTGCCATGGTGTTCGATGGACTGGATGGTCGTGTGGCGCGGCTCACGCGCACGCAAAGCGCGTTCGGCGCCGAATACGATTCGCTCTCCGATATGGTCTCGTTCGGTGCCGCGCCCGGGCTGGTCATCTATGAGTGGGCGCTCAAAGGGATGGGGAAGCTCGGCTGGGTGGCCGCATTCGTGTACTGCGCTTGTGCGGCACTGCGTCTGGCTCGCTTCAACACCAATCTCGGAGTAGTCGACAAGCGCTTTTTCCAAGGCCTGCCCAGCCCCGGGGCGGCGGCGCTGATCGCCGGCTTCGTGTGGACCATGCAGGCGTTCGACGTGGACCCCGAGGAAGTGAAGTGGGGCGCGTGGGCGCTTGCCATGTTCGCGGGGCTCACCATGGTGAGTAACGTCAAGTTCTACAGCGGCAAGGACATCAACCTGCGCAAGAGCGTGCCGTTCAGCGTGCTCGTCCTGATCGCCATGGGAGTCGTTGCCTTGTTTCTGGTTGTCGATAACTTGCCCGAGCTGCTGTTCACGCTGGTGGTGATCTATGCGGCATCCGGATACATCTACTCGATCGTGACGCAACTCCAGAAGCGTAGAAAGGCACGCGCGGGTCCGCCAGACGCGCCTTGATGAGGGTCGGCACCCGGCATTCGGCTGCGGCTTGCGCCGAGGGATCAAACCTCGTATATTCGCCCTCATGCCTCGCGTGTACCGTCATTCGGCTCTCCCCCTCGTCAGCGCTCTGCTGGCGGGTCTGCTGCTGCGCCTCGCGCGCTAACTACTCCAAACTTTCCCAATTCGAGTTGCACCCGCCCGGAACATCGGGCAGACGATCCATTTTTCGCCCCCGCGCGGCGAATTGATTCAACAGGGAGGCAAGACGTGAGCGGCACGCAGACCTGGAATCCTGAGCTCTACGAGCGCAACGCGCGCTTCGTACCCGAGTTCGGCAAAGGCGTGATAGCGCTGCTGGCGCCGCAAGCGGGCGAGCGGATTCTCGACGTGGGTTGTGGGGACGGCGAGCTGACCGCCGCGCTGAGAACGTTCGGCTGTGAGGTGATCGGCGTGGACGGCAGCGCCGCATTCATCGACAAGCTGCGCGCGCGCGGGCTCTCCGGGCAGGTCATGGATGGGCATGATCTCAAGTTCGATGGTGAGTTCGACGCCGTGTTCAGCAACGCCGCGCTGCATTGGATGAAGCGACCCGACGCGGTGATCGCGGGCGTCTGGCGTGCGCTGCGCCCGGGCGGTCGCTTCATCGGCGAGATGGGGGGTGCGGGCAACGTGAGCAGCATCGTCGCTGCGCTGGAGGCCGCGCTCGCACGCCGCCGCATCGAAGCAAAGGCGCTCAACCCGTGGTACTTTCCAAGCGTGATCGAATATGCTGGACGCCTGGAAGCCTCAGGGTTCGTGGTGGAGCACATCGAGCTGTTCGACCGCCCGACGCGTTTGCCGGGTGACTTGCACGATTGGCTCGATACCTTCGGCCAACCGTTCCTGGGAGACTTCTCGCACGCCGAGCGCAAAGCGGTGGTCGAGGAGGTCAGCGCCGCTCTGGCTCCACAGATGGTGGGCCCCGACGGTGTCTGGACTACGGATTATGTGAGACTTCGGTTTCGCGCGCGCAAGCCCCGCAGAACCGGCCCTTGAGGAGATGGCGATGAAAGAGCGACTGATCATTTTCGACACTACGCTGCGCGATGGCGAACAGAGCCCAGGCGCCTCCATGACCCGCGACGAAAAGATGCGCATTGCGCGTCAGCTGGAACGTCTGCGCGTTGATGTGATCGAGGCTGGGTTTCCAGCCGCGAGCAACGGTGATTTCGAGGCGGTCAAAGCGATTGCCGGCGCCATCAAAGACAGCATCGTCTGCGGCCTGGCGCGCGCGAACGATCATGACGTGCGGCGTGCCGGGGATGCGCTGAAAGAGGCCAATGCCGGTCGCATCCATACGTTCATCGCTACCTCGCCCATCCATATGGAGCGCAAGCTCCGGCTGCAGCCCGATCAAGTCGTCGAGCAGGCGGTGAAAGCGGTGAAGCTCGCGCGGAGCTACCGCGACGACGTCGAGTTTTCACCGGAAGACGCAGGCCGGTCGGAGCTCGATTTTCTGTGCCGCATCCTGGAGCAGGCGATCAAGGCCGGGGCCAGCACCATCAATATCCCCGACACCGTCGGCTACACGATGCCCGAGCAGTTCGGCGGGCTGATCCGCATGTTGCGTGAGCGGATCCCGAACTCGGACAAAGTCGTGTGGTCGGTGCACTGTCACAACGATCTTGGGCTGGCGGTCGCCAACTCGCTGTCTGCCGTGATGACCGGGGCGCGTCAGGTGGAATGCACGATCAATGGACTGGGTGAGCGGGCTGGTAACGCATCGCTGGAAGAGATTGTCATGGCGGTGCGCACACGTCAGGACTATTTCCCGTGCGAGACGCGCATCGACGCCACGCAGATCGTGCCGGTCAGCAAGCTCGTGTCCGGCATCACCGGCTTCCCGGTGCAGCCGAACAAGGCCATCGTGGGCGCCAACGCGTTTGCGCATGAATCGGGCATTCACCAGGACGGTGTGATCAAGAGCCGGGAGACCTACGAGATCATGCGTGCGGAGGACGTGGGCTGGGGCGCGAACAAGCTGGTGCTCGGCAAGCTCTCGGGCCGCAATGCGTTCAAGCAGCGTTTGCACGAGCTTGGTATCGAACTGTCTTCCGAAGAAGCGCTCAACGCAGCGTTCGCGCGCTTCAAGGATCTGGCCGACAAGAAGTCGGAGATCTTCGACGAAGACCTGCAGATGCTGGTCACCGAGGAGTCGCTCGAGCACGATCACGAGCACTTCAAGCTGCTCTCGATGATGGCGCATTCGGAAACGGGCGAGATGCCCACCGCGAAAGTGGTGGTGGCCGAGGAGGGCGACGAGCGGCGTGCGGAGGCGGGCGGCAGCGGGATGGTGGATGCCACATTCAAGGCGATCGAGAGAATCGTGTCCAGCGGCGCGGAGCTCACGCTGTATTCGGTGAACGCGGTCACCAGCGGAACCGATTCACAGGGCGAGGTCACCGTGCGTTTGCGCAAGAACGGCCGCATCGTGAACGGCGCCGGTGCCGACACCGATATCGTGGTTGCTTCGGCGAAAGCTTACATCAACGCGGTGAACAAGCTGCACTCGAAGATGGAGCGGTTGAATCCGCAGTTGTGAGTTTTGAAAGTCGTGAAGGAAGTGAAGGAGGTGAAGGAAGTGAAGGAGGTAAAATACCTCAGTTTGAACTTTGAGCCGGGTTTAATCCTGCCAACACCAACTGCGTACACCGGGACAACATTCCCTCTCCCCCTTTACTGGGGGAGAGGGTCAGGGAGAGGGGGCTCACTTCCTTCACCTCCTTCACGCTTTTCGAGCTTGCTCACCCTCACGCCCCGCGGTCGTGACGGCTGACAGCCGCGCATTTGCCAGTGCCAGACGATCCGCCAACGCTCGTAGCAGCGCGCGATTGAATTTGAGCTGGCAGCTGAGGCTCAATGCATCCAGGTATTCGCGCGGAAGCTCGGCGACGAGCGCGTCGGTCGTCGTTTCTACGGTGGCCTGCCGGTTCGAAATCTGTTCCTGCACGTAGCCCATTTCTCCGAAGCAATCGCCGGCATGCAGCACGTTCAGCAGCCGTCCGCGCGAGGTGACCTTCGCTTCGCCACGCGCCAGCAGGAGAACGCTGTCGCCCGGCTCGCCTTCGCGGAGCAGCGCACTCTGCGACGGCACACGGCGCCAGCGACCGATGCGCGCGATCTCCCACACCTCCGCGTCGGTGAGCGCCTTGAGCAGAGCTGAGGGACGCAGCGCGAGAAACTTCTCGCTGTCGCGGATTGCCTGATCGAATACCGAAAGCCTGCCGAGCCGGGCGAGGTGGAGCGCCAGCTCGGCCCAGTCGGGATAGCGATCCTCCGGATATTTCTGCAGCATGCGCAGAACGAGCTCATTCAACTCAGCGGGAAGCTCGGAGCGCAGCGCAATCGGCGGCATGGGGTTCTGGTTCAAGACGTTGTCCAGAACCTCGGCCGTCGTGCTGCCGGTGAACGGGCGGCGTCCGATCAACAGCTGGTACAGACAGACGCCGAGCGAGAACATGTCGCTTTGATGCGTGAGCGGATCGTCGCGGATCTGCTCAGGAGCGATATATGAGGGCGAGCCTACGCGCACTTTCTGTGTCGTCTCGAGATCGCGCAAAAACGCCGCGCCAAAGTCGGCGAGCTTAATTTCAGTGCCACGCGACACGAGGATGTTGGCAGGCTTGATATCGCGATGGACTACGCCATGGCGATACGCATAGTCCAGCGCCCCGCAGCACTTGAACGCCATCTCGAT
>JBGQKF010000373.1:0-4761 GCA_041499435.1 Gammaproteobacteria bacterium | reverse complement strand
GTCGGGGCTTACACGTCCGTCGCGTTGTTCAAAGCCTTCGCTGCACCACTGCCCGTGCTGCTCGTCGCGGCCGCGCTCGTCACCGGTGCACTTGGATTCGCAGTCGGCGTATTGACGTTGCGTCTACGCGGCATTTTCTTTTCCATCGCGACCGTCGCGATCGCAGTGATCTGCGAGACGGTGGTGATGAACTGGAGTTTCGTCGGCGGCTCGCGCGGCATGGCGGTCCTGCCGCCGTTGCCGATCGCGTTCGCCTCATACAATCGGCTGCTGTTCGTGGTGATGACAGCGGTTGCGCTGGCTGCAGTGGCGAGCGCGCGCTACATCCAGACTTCGCGCATCGGACGCGGGCTGCAGGCCATCCGCGACAGCGAGCTCGCCGCGGAGGCGGTCGGTGTGCCGACGTTGAAGCTCAAGCTCGCGGCGGCCTCCGTCTCCGGTGCGCTGATGGGTGTTGCCGGTGCACCGCTCGCGCTGTACATGAGCTTCATCGAACCGACCTCGGCATTCAGTTTGAACTATGCTGTGTCCGCGCTGGCGATGCCGATCATCGGCGGCACTGCGAGCTGGCTCGGGCCGGTGATCGGTGCGCTGCTGCTCGGCACGACGCAGCAGATCGTCACGGTGACGATTTCATCCGAGCTCAACGTGCTGGTGATCGGTGTGCTGCTGGTGACTTTCGTAGTCGTTGCCCCGCATGGCATCCTCGGCCTGATTCGCAGCCGCTTCGTGGCGCGAGGCGCACGATGAGCGACTCGGTGCTGCAAGTCCATGCGCTGTCGAAGCGCTTCGGTGGTTTCGCCGCGCTGACCTCGGTGAGCATCGCGGTGAGCCGCGGCGAGCGCCTGGGTATCATCGGCCCGAACGGCTCCGGCAAAACTACGCTGATCAATTGCATCTGCGGAGCCTTGCGCAGCGACGCCGGGGCGATCCGCTTCGATAGCACGGACATCACGCGCCTGCCGCCGTATCGCCGCACCCGGCTGGGGCTCGCGCGGAGCTTCCAGATCCCACGTCCATTCCCGAGCATGACGGTCGCCGGCAACGTGGCGGTTGCGCTCGAATACGCCGCGCACCGTGAGCTGCGCAAGCGCCTGGATATCGCAGCGGAAACGTTGTGGATGCTGGCACGTATGGGGCTCGGTGATAAGGCGGACATGCCGGCATCGGCGCTGACGCAGGTCGATCTGCGCAAGCTCGAGCTGGCGCGCGCGCTCGCGACGCGCCCGCGGCTGCTGATCCTCGATGAGGTCATGGCCGGCCTGACTGCAAGCGAAGTCGACGAGATGCTCGGCATGGTCCTCACGGTGAACGAGAGCGGCGTGACGGTCATCATGATCGAGCACATCATGCGCGCGATCATGCGGTTCTCGCAGCGTGTGCTGTGCCTGGATGCCGGACAGGTGATCGCGGAAGGCTCGCCGCAGCAGGTGGTGGAGGATGCGAACGTGCAGCGGGTTTATCTTGGTGGCTAAGGCGTAGAGCGTAAACCTCAACACAGAGGCACAGAGGGCACAGAGGACACGGAGTAATTCGGTATGACACTTATGGGTTCGGCTCGAATATCAGCCATCAGTTACGCACAACATCAATCGTTGTTCGGCATTGATTTTACTCTGTGCCCTCTGTGCTCTCTGTGCCTCTGTGTTGGGTTTAGTCATGGTTAAGCTCACCGTCAACCACCTCGCCGCGGGCTACGGCGCAGTGCGCGCGCTGCATGACGTATCGGTCGAGGTGCGCTCCGGCGAAATCGTCGCACTGCTCGGTACCAACGGCAACGGCAAGAGCACGTTGATGAAGTGCATCGTGGGGCTCATCGAGCCGGTGCGCGGCACGATCGTGCTCGAGGTCGATGGCGTGGCGATCGACCTGGTGGGCAAACGCCCGCCGGACATCGTCGGGCTCGGCATCGCGCTGGTACCCGAAGGGCGCCGATTGTTTCCGCGGCTCACCGTCAAAGAGAACCTGCTGCTCGGTGCATTTCGCCAGGCGGCGCGCAGCGCGGTCGCACGTAATCTGGAGCTCTGCTTCGATGCGTTCCCGGTTCTGCGCGAACGCCCTTCGCAGCTCGCCGGCAGCATGAGCGGAGGCCAGCAGCAGATGCTGGCGATCGCACGCGCCATCATGTCTTCGCCGCGCCTGCTGTTGATCGACGAGCCTTCGGTGGGTCTGTCGCCGCTGCTCGTGCATCAGACCATGAACATCGTGCGCGATCTGAAGCAGCGGTTCGGGTTGACGGTACTGATGGCAGAGCAGAACTTCCACGAGGCCAGCCTGATCGCCGATCGCGGGTACGTCATCGTACATGGCGAGATCGCGGTGCACGGGGCGAATCTGCGCGAGTTGCAGCAGAGCGAGCTGGTGAAGAGCTATTATCTGGGGGCGTAATTGGTGAAAAGTGAAGAGTGAAGGGTGAAGAGGTGAACAGGTGAAGAGGTGAAAAGGTGAACAGGTGAACAGGTGAACAGGACGGTCGCGAGCGCGATGGATGCTCCCTCCCTCGCGAAGCGGGGGAGGGTTGGGGAGGGGGCACGAGATCTTGGTAACGCTGAATAGAGGATCGTGATGGCACTACCGCAGATTGGATGGATCGGCGCCGGGCGCATGGGTGTGCCGATGGCGGGATTCATCCTGAAGGCGGGATACCCGCTTGCGGTGTTCTCGCGCAGTGCCGCCAGCCGCGCCAGGCTCGTGTCGCAAGGAGCACGAGAAGCGGGCAGCATAGCTCAGTGTGTGGCAGCGGCGGACATCGTGTTCGCATCGGTAGCCGACGACGACGCGCTGCGTGCTGTCGCGCTCGGCTCCGGTGGTGTGCTGACCCAGGTGAGGCCCGGGACGATCTTTGCGGACACGAGCACGGTATCGGCCGAAGTGTCCGCGCAGATCGACGAAGAAGCGCGACGCCGCGGTGTCCACTATCTGCGCGTACCGATCTCAGGCAACGCTGCATCGGCGGTCAGCGGCGACGTCACGGTACTGGTATCCGGCCCGCAGGGCGCCTGGGAGACCGTGAAACCCGTGCTGATGACGTTCAGCAAAGCGCAGATCTATCTGGGCGAGGGCGAGAGCGCGCGCTACATGAAACTCGTGATCAATGCGCTGGTGGTGAATACTGCACAGGCGCTCGCCGAGGCGCTCGCGCTCGGGCGCAAGGCAGGTCTGCCTTGGGACGCGATGCTCGATACTATCTCTGCGAGCACCATCGCCTCGCCCTGGTTGAAAGTGAAAAGCGGCCTCTTGAAGCAGCGCGACTTCACACCGACCATGACTACGCGGCTGATCCTGAAGGATCTCGATCTGATGCTCGCCGCGGCGCGCGCGCACGACGTGCCGCTGCCGCTCATCGCGCTCACGCGGCAGATCATGCAGGCCGCCGTGGGCGCGGGCTTCGCAGATGAGGACTACATGGCGATCGTGAAGCTGGCTGAGCAGCATTCCGGACTTTCGAACGAGGACCTCGAGTGATGAGCACACCCGCCGCACCCCCGCGCGTGGTCGTCGTGGGTGGCTCCATCGTCGGTCTCATCGCCGGCAATGTGTTCCACCGCATGGGCTGGGATGTGCGGGTCTATGAGCGCACCGCCGGCGTGATGGAGGGCAGAGGCGCAGGCATCACCATTCTTCCGGGGCTGGTCGAAGCGTTCGAGGCCGCTGGCGTACACGAAGAGGTATACGGCATCGAGCTGCCCGAGCGTATCGCGCTCGATCGTGCGGGGAACATTGTCGCGCAGCGCTCATTCTCCCAGGTGATGACGTCATGGCGGCGCCTGTACGATTTGCTCCGGGCCGTCTTTCCGGCCGATCGCTACCACGCCGGACAGACGGTGGAGCGCATCGAGCAGAGCGCGTCCACGGCTACCGCACACTTTACGGGTGGCGAGCGCGTCGACGCCGATCTGCTGATCGCAGCAGATGGCCTGCGCTCCACGATCCGCAACCAACTGCTGCCTGATGTGAAGCCGTTCTATCCCGGCTATATCGCCTGGCGCTGTCTGGTCGACGAAGCGGCGCTCTCCGCCCCCACCCACGCGCTGCTCTTCGGCCGCTACACCGTGTGCGTGGCGCCCGGACAGCAGGGCATCGGCTATCCGGTGCCGGGCCCCGATCACAGCATGCAGCCGGGGCGGCGCCAGTACAACGTCGTGTGGTATCAGGCGGTGGACGAATCGAGGCTGCAGCATCTGATGACCGACGACAGCGGACGCTATCACGCCAACGGCATACCTCCGGCGTTGATCACGAAGCGCGTGCGCGCGCAGATGATCGACGATGCGCACCGGACGCTCGCGCCGCAGTTCGCGGAGGCGATCGAGCTCGCGCGCCTGGTTTTCTTCCAGCCGATCGTCGATCTGGAGTTGCCGCGGCTCGCTTTCGGGCGGGTAGTGATCGTGGGCGATGCTGCTTTTGCCGCACGCCCGCATGTGGCGATGGGGATTCCCAAGGGCGGGGCCGATGTGCTGGAGCTTGCACGCTGTCTTCAAGCGGCGGGACGGGACTACCTTGCGGGGCTCGCTGGCTTCGAGGTGAAGCGCCTGCGCACAGGCCGCGCCATCGTAGCGCGCGGTCGCTATCTTGGAGCGTATATGGAGGCGCAGTTGAAATCGCAAACCGAGCGTGACGAAGCCGAGCGCCAGCGCGTGCCCGAGCGCGTGATGATGGAGACTGCGGCGCCCACGCAGTACGATTGAGCCAATGACGCCCACCTGTCGTCATGCCGAACCAGTGGATCTCCCGCAGATCGTCGAGATCTACAACGCGACG
>JBGQKF010000372.1:0-4761 GCA_041499435.1 Gammaproteobacteria bacterium | reverse complement strand
GCGCTGCTGGCGCCCTGGATCGCTCCGCACGATCCTTTCGATCTCGCTTCGCTCAGTCTGCTCGACGCATTTACGCGGCCCGCCTGGCTTGCGGGCGGCAAGGCAACCTATCCGCTCGGCACCGACAACCAGGGGCGCGACGTGCTGTCGGCGATTCTCTACGGCGCGCGCATCTCGCTTGCGGTCGGCATCACTGCTGTGCTGTTCGCGATGGTACTGGGGGTCGCGCTGGGCCTGGTTTCCGGATACGTGGGCGGACGCCTCGACGCGCTGATCATGCGCATCGCCGACGTGCAGCTTTCCTTCCCGGCAATCCTGATCGCGCTGCTGATCAACGGCATCGTGCGCGTGGCGCTGCCCAACGCCGCGTTCGAGAAGATCGCGCTGTTCGTCCTGATCTTCGCGATCGGGATCTCAGGATGGGTGCAATACGCGCGCACCGTGCGCGGCTCCACCCTGGTGGAGAAGAACAAGGAATACGTACAGGCCGCGCGCGTCATCGGCCGCCATCCAGCGGCGATCATGCTGCGCCACCTGCTTCCCAATGTGATCGGGCCGGTGCTGGTGATCGCGACGCTGCACATCGCCACCGCGATCATCACCGAAGCCACGCTTTCGTTTCTCGGTGTCGGTATGCCGCCGACCACACCCTCGCTCGGCACGCTGATTCGCGTCGGCAACGATTTTCTGTTCTCCGGCGAGTGGTGGATCGCGTTGTTTCCCGGCATCGCGCTGGTCGTCCTGGTCCTGTCGGTGAATATTCTCGGCGATTGGCTGCGCGATGCACTCAACCCCAAACTGCGATGAGCGCGCTGCTCGAGGTAAGTCGCCTCAACGTCACATTTCCGACTCGGCACGGGACCCTCACCGCACTCGACGATGTCTCATTCGCGATCGCGCCAGGCGAAGTGCTCGGCATCGTGGGTGAATCGGGCGCCGGCAAATCGCTCACCGGCGCAGCGATTATCGGTCTGCTGGAGCCGCCTGGCCGCATCGCAGCGGGCGAGATCCGTCTCGAAGGCAGCCGCATCGACAACCTGTCTGCCGACGCCTTGCGCCGCATCCGCGGGCGGCGCATCGGCGCGATCTTCCAGGATCCGCTCACCTCGCTCAACCCGCTCTATACCATCGGCCGGCAGATCACCGAGACGATTCTCACGCATCTGCCGATGTCGCCCCGAGAAGCGCGCGAGCGCGCGATCGCCCTGCTCAGCGAAGTCGGGATCCCTGCCGCGGAGGCGCGCCTGGATCACTATCCGCATCAGTTCTCCGGCGGCATGCGCCAGCGCGTGGTGATTGCGCTCGCGCTGTGTGCGCAGCCCCGCCTGATCATCGCGGACGAGCCGACCACCGCGCTCGACGTGTCGATCCAGGCGCAGATCATCGCGCTGATCAAGCGGCTCGCGGCGGAACACGACACGGCCGTGATGCTGATCACCCACGACATGGGCGTGATTGCCGAGACCGCGCACCGCGTGGCGGTCATGTATGCCGGCCGCATCGTCGAGGTCGGACACGTGCGCGATGTTCTGCAAGCCCCGCATCACCCCTACACGGTGGGCCTGATGCGTTCGATCCCGCGCGTGGGTGCCACGGGGCAACGGCTGGCGCAGATCGATGGCGCCATGCCGCGACTGAACGCGATTCCAACCGGTTGCGCATTCCATCCGCGGTGTCCTCGACGCTTCGAGCGCTGCGATCGCGAGCGCCCCGACCTGATCGCCACCGAGGATCGGCTGGCGGCCTGCTGGCTGTATGACCATGCCACGATCCAGTGACACCGCACGCCCCCTGGTAGCTGTGCGCGGCGCGGCGCGCTACTTTGACGTGTCGCGCCCGTGGCTGCATCGGGTCGTTGAGCGTGCACCGCGCCTGCTGCTGAAAGCGGTCGACGACATGTCTTTCGAGATCCGCCGCGGCGAAACGCTGGCGCTGGTCGGCGAGTCCGGTTGCGGCAAATCCACCGTCGCACGGTTGATCGTCGGGTTGTATCGGACGTCCAAAGGACAGATCGAGTTCGACGGCCACGCGCAGCTGGAATCGGCCGGCGTCTGGAGTCCCGAAGTTCGCCGCCGCATGCAGATGATCTTTCAGGATCCGTATGCGAGCCTGAATCCGCGCTGGCGCGTGGCCGACATCGTCGCGGAGCCGATGCGCGTACATCGTACCGTCGCGCAGCGCGCCGCGCTCCGCGAGCGGGCCGCCGCGCTGCTCACGCAAGTTGGATTGGCAGCGGACGATGGCCGCAAGTATCCGCACGAATTTTCCGGAGGGCAGCGCCAGCGCATCTCGATTGCGCGTGCGCTCTCTTCGGAGCCGCAGTTCCTGGCGTGCGACGAGCCGACCTCGGCGCTCGATGTCTCGGTGCAGGCGCAGATCCTGAACTTGATGAAGGAGCTGCAGGCACGGCTCGGACTGACGTATCTCTTCATCTCACACAACCTGGCGGTGGTCTCTCAGATCGCCAACCGCGTCGGCGTAATGTACCTGGGTCGCCTGGTGGAGCTGGCGGACGCGGCGACGCTCTTCGCGCACCCGCAACACCCCTACACCCGCATGCTGCTCGATGCGATTCCCGATCTGGAAATGAGCGGCCGGCCGCGCACACCCGTCGCCGGCGAGGTGGCGAACCCGCTCGCTCCGCCGCCGGGCTGCGCGTTCCATCCACGCTGCCCATACGCGAATGCGCGCTGCCGCGCCGAGCTGCCGCTGCTCAAGGCGCATGACGGCATCACGCTGGCTGCTTGTCATGCGGTGGAGGAAGGGCGGCTGCAGAGCTGACCGAGAAGCGAAGCAAGATCGAATAGTGGCACCGTTGCGGGGCTCTTCTACTTCAAATGCTGCTTCTTCTCGACGATGCTGTCGACGAGGTAACGCATCACAAATATTTTTCGTCCACCGCGCAATCGGTAAGTCATCCGTAATGCCTCGAGGCGCAAGATACACGATGAGGCGGCAAGCGCCTCATTCCTCTCTTCTGCAGTCTCTTCGCCCCGCGCTTTCGCGGGGCTTTTGTTGGCCGGTGCAGGGTGCGGCACGCGCGCAACGCAATCCTTCGCTGCGGCGCCCGCGGGGTAATCCAAATCCCTTTCGTGCTAGAGTATCAACCGTCACGTCATGGCCACGGGGAGGTGGTTATCGGCGCCCGCGCACGGATCGAGTCAAACGCGGCGCTGTTCAGTTACTCCCGGAATGGAACATGGCGTCACAGCAACAAACCGCTGACTCGCGGCACGCGAGCATCTTCTTGTCCGGCGGGAGCGAGCTCAGCGCTCTGATGCGTGCGAAGGACTGGTCATCGACACCAGTGGGTGCGCCGGAGACCTGGCCCAACAGTCTGAAAACCGTGGTCCGCATCATGCTCACTTCGCGTTATGCGATGTGGATGGGCTGGGGCGCCGATCTGACGTTTTTCTGCAACGACGCGTATCTGCCTACCGTCGGCATCAAGCGCTCATGGGTGCTGGGCAGCAGCGCGCGCAAGGTGTGGGAGGAGATCTGGCCTGACATCGGACCGCGCATCGACCAGGTCCTGCAGCGCGGCGAGGCCACCTGGGACGAAGGCTTGCTGCTGTTTCTCGAGCGTAGCGGGTATCCGGAAGAAACCTACCACACCTTTTCGTACAGCCCGCTCACCGACGACTCGGGCGCGATCGCCGGGATGCTGTGCGTGGTCACCGAAGAGACCGAACGCATTATCGGCGAGCGGCGGCTGGCATTGCTCAATGCCTTCGGCACCGCGCTCGCTACCGTCAGCACCGAGCAGGAATTGTTCGCGGCGCTCGAGCGCTGCCTGCTCGCCAACGCGCGCGATGTGCCCTTCACGCTGAGCTATCTGTTCGAGGCCGATGAACAGATACGACTGGTATCGTCGACCGGCTT
This sequence comes from Gammaproteobacteria bacterium, assembly GCA_041499435.1. Classification (GTDB taxonomy): domain Bacteria; phylum Pseudomonadota; class Gammaproteobacteria; order Burkholderiales; family SHXO01; genus SHXO01. Next base: position 879 of record JBGQKF010000372.1, on the reverse strand, counting down.
TCCGGAACACGAAGCGGTACCCGCCTCCATCGACGATGGGCAGCTGCGCTGGCCGCTGGCCGAGGTCCTGGCGCGCGGCACGGCGAGCGTTATCGATGATCTCGCCTCACGCTTGCCCTCGCCGCCGCATGGACCGTGGGATAAGCCGCCAACACAGGCGCTGATCGTGCCGATTGCGCAGCAGGGACAACTGCATCCAGCCGGTTTTTTCATCGCCGGACTGAACCCTTACCGGCCACTCGATGAATCCTATCGCGGATTCGTCAGGCTGCTGGTCGGCCAGATCGGCTCTGCGCTTGCCAATATACGGGCCTACGAGGCCGAGCGCCGGCGCGCGCAGGCGCTGGCAGAGATCGACCGCGCCAAGACCGCCTTCTTCTCCAATGTGAGCCATGAGTTTCGCACGCCGCTCACCCTGATCAACGCACCGCTGCAGGATGTCCTGCAAGATGCGCAACGCCTTGCGCCCGAGCTGCGTGAGCCGCTCGCCATCGCGCATCGCAACAGCCTGCGCCTGCTGAAGCTCGTCAACACGCTGCTCGACTTTTCGCGGATCGAGGCGGGCCGCGTCGAGGCGGTCTACGAGCCGACCAATCTGGCGGCCATTACCGCCGAGCTCGCGAGCGTGTTTCGATCGGCGATCGAAAAGGCCGGCATGCGGCTCATCGTCGACTGCGCGGAGCTCGCCGAGCCGGTCTATGTCGATCGCGACATGTGGGAGAAGATCGTTCTCAACCTCGTATCCAATGCGTTCAAATACACGCTCGAGGGCGAAATCCGTGTATCCATGCGCGGGACCGACGGCCACGCCGAGCTCGTGGTCGCCGACACCGGCACCGGCATCCCGGAAGACGCACTGCCCCGCCTGTTCGAGCGCTT
>JBGQKF010000371.1:0-4795 GCA_041499435.1 Gammaproteobacteria bacterium | reverse complement strand
CGCTCAATATCTTGAAGACCAAAGGTCAGCCGTTCTATCGGTTCTACTATGGCGGTGTGGCCGGTGCCGAGCAAATTGGCCTCCGACGAGTCAAGTTCACGTTCGCAGAGAAGGGCAACCGCGAATTGCCGCTGATCGTGGGCCAGCTTCCCATTCTGCCGAAGCACTATTGGGCAACGCGCAACTTCGAAGCCACCACGCTCGAGCCGCCGCTCGAGAGCGGCCCCTACCGCGTCGTGGCTTTCGAGCCCGGACGCTATGTGGTCACCGAGCGCGTGAAGGATTACTGGGGCAAGGACCTGCCGGTCAATAGAGGGCAGAATAACTTCGATCACATCCGCTACGACTACTATCGCGACGACACGGTCATCCGAGAGGCGCTCAAGAGCGGAGATGTCGACTACAGATTGGAGAGACAGGCCAAGGCCTGGGCGCTCGATTACGACGTACCGTCGGTGCGCGCAGGCTGGTTGAAGAAGGAGGAAATTCGTCACTTCAGCCCAACCGGCATGCAGGCGTTCGTCTACAACACCCGCCGCGATATTTTCAAAGATCGGAAAGTCAGAGAGGCACTTGCCAATGCCTTCGATTTCGAGTGGACCAACAGGAACCTTTTCTTTAGCCAGTACGTCCGTACGCAAAGCTACTTCTCCAATTCGGAGCTCGCGGCAACCGGACCGCTGGAACCGGCAGAGCGCGCAATCCTCGAGCGCTACCGCGGCCGCGTGCCCGATGAAGTGCTCACGCAGGCGTACAGCGCGCCGTCAACCGATGGCAGTGGTTGGCCACGCCAGAACCTGCGCATCGCATTCGGGCTGCTCGAGCAAGGCGGCTGGGTGGTGCGCGATCTGCGTCTTGTCAACTTGCGCAGCGGCCAGCCGTTCGAGTTTGAGATTCTGCTGGCGGACCAATCCTTCGAGCGTATCGTGCTGCCCTTCGTGCGCAACCTGAAGCGGCTGGGCATCGACGCGCGCGTGCGCGTGGTCGATCCGTCGCAGTACATCAATCGCGTGCGTAGCTTCGATTACGACATGATCGTCGCCGGTTGGCCTTCGTCCGAATCTCCGGGCAATGAGCAGCGCGAATCCTGGACCAGCTCGGCGGCGGACTCACCGGCGGCGAACAACTACGCGGGCATCAAGGATCCGGTGGTCGACGAGCTGGTCGAATCGGTGATCGGTGCCCCCGATCGCAGCAGCCTGGTGGCGCGTACCCGTGCACTGGATCGCGTGCTGTTGTTTGGCTACTACGTGATTCCGCAATGGCATGTGCGCATACAGCGCATTCTCTACTGGGACAAATTCTCGTGGCCAACCGTCACCCCGAAGACAGGAACCGCGATCGCCTACTGGTGGTCCGATCCCGCCAAGGAGGCGCGTCTGGAACAAGCGCGCGCAGCGCAGCCACCGCCCGGCCACCGCGATGCGCACGCAACCCCTGGGCTGGGCACTACGCTGGTTGTGATCGCGGGCGTTGGGCTGATCGGCTTTTTCGTGTTTCGCCGCGTGTGGCGGCGCACGGGCAAACTATGACCGCATACATCATCAGACGCTTGCTGCTCATGGTGCCGACGCTGCTCGGTATCATGCTGATCAATTTCGTCGTCGTGCAGGCGGCCCCTGGCGGGCCGGTCGAGCAGGTGATCGCTCAGCTTACCGGGGCAGGAGCACCGGTCACGGAGCGCATCACCCGCACGGGTACCGGCGAGATCACGCCCTCAGCGCAGGGACGCGCCGAGAGCGGCACCAGGCGCTACCGCGGCGCGCAAGGCCTGGATCCGGAGTTCATCAAACAGCTCGAGCATCGGTTCGGCTTCGATCGGCCGATGCATGAGCGCTTCCTGCAAATGATGCGCAGCTACCTGTTGTTCGATTTCGGCCAGAGCTTTTTTCGTGATCGCAAGGTGATCGATCTCGTGCTCGAGAAGATGCCGGTCTCGATCTCGCTCGGCGTATGGACCACCCTGCTCGTGTACCTGATTTCCATTCCGCTCGGCATCGCCAAGGCGGTGGGCGATGGCAGTCGGTTCGATCTCGCAACCAGCTTCGCGCTGGTGATCGGTACTGCCATTCCGAGTTTTCTGTTCGCAGTATTCCTGCTGGTCGTATTCGCCGGCGGCAGCTATCTGCACTGGTTCCCGCTGCGCGGGCTGCTCTCGGAGCAGTATCTCGGGCTCGGATTCACCCGGTGCCTCACCACACCGGCCTGCGTGGCCGACTACTTCTGGCACATCGCGTTGCCGGTGCTGGCCATGGTGATCGGCAGCTTTGCCGGGCTCACCATGCTCACCAAGAATTCCTTTCTCGATCAGCTGCACCATCAGTATGTGTTGACGGCGCGCGCCAAAGGGCTTGCCGAGCGCCGCGTGCTGTACGGCCACGTGTTTCGCAACGCCATGTTGGTCGTCATCGCCGGCTTTCCGGTAGCGTTCGTGAGCGTGCTGTTCACCGGCTCGGTGCTGATCGAGATCATCTTCTCGCTCGATGGTCTCGGGCTGCTCGGCTTCGAGGCCGCCTTCAGTCGCGACTATCCGTTGATGTTCGGCACGCTGTACTTCTTCTCGCTGCTCGGCTTGCTGATGAATCTCGCTGGAGATCTGCTATACACCGTGGTCGATCCGCGCATCGATTTCGAGCGTCGGGGGGCTTGAGATGCAGCAAATGCATTCAGGTAGACGTTTCCAGCTCTCGCCGATCGCGCGCCGCCGCTGGCACAACTTCCGTGCTAACAAGCGCGGCTTCTGGTCGCTGTGGATTTTTCTGGCGCTGCTGGCGATCACGCTGCCCGCGGAGTTCGTCGCCAACGACAAGCCCTTCCTGGTCTACCACGCCGGCAAGTTCTACTCGCCTATCTTCCACGCTTATCCGGAGACGGCATTTGGCGGCGAGTTTCAGACTGAGGCGGACTATCGCGACCCTTATGTGGCCGACCTGATCGGTCGAGGCGGTTGGATGATCTGGCCGATCGTGCGCTACAACTATCGCACCGTGGCGTGGGATTTGCCGGTGCCCGCACCTTCGCCGCCGAGCCGCCAGCACTGGCTCGGCACCGATGACCAGGCGCGCGACGTGGTGGCGCGCGTGATCTACGGTTTTCGCATCTCCGTGCTGTTCGGGTTCACGTTGACGGTGGTCAGTGCCATCGTGGGCGTGCTGGCCGGTGCAGTGCAGGGCTACTTCGGCGGCTGGAGCGACCTGCTGTTCCAGCGTTTCATCGAGATCTGGTCGGGGATGCCGATCCTTTATCTGCTCATCATCCTGGCGAGCATCATCGAACCGAACTTCTGGTGGCTGCTGACCCTGCTGCTGCTGTTCAGCTGGATGGGCTTCGTGGGCGTGGTGCGCGCCGAGTTCCTGCGCGCCCGCAACTTCGACTACATCCGCGCGGCACGCGCGCTCGGACTGAGCGACGTTTCCATTATGCTGCGCCATGTACTGCCCAACGCCGTGGTATCCACCATCACCTTCCTGCCGTTTACGCTGGCCGGTTCCGTGACCGTGCTGACGTCGCTCGATTTTCTCGGGATCGGATTGCCGCCGGGCTCCGCCTCGTTGGGCGAGCTATTGGCGCAAGGCAAAGCGAACTTGCAGGCTCCGTGGCTCGGGTTCACCGGCTTTTTCGTCATCGCCACGATGCTGAGCTTGCTGATCTTCATCGGTGAGGCGGTGCGTGACGCTTTCGATCCGCGCAAGCTATTTGCCGGCCCGCGGCCGCCGGAAGTCACCGAAACCACGATGGCGGCTACGCGAGCCGCCGCGCAGGCGGCACCTTGAGATGAGCGCCAAGCTGCTGCAAATCTCTCACCTTGGCGTGCAATTCCGCCAACCGAACAGCACAGTGGTGGCGGTGCGCGATGTCTCGCTCGATATCAGTGAAGGCGAAACCGTCGCGCTGGTGGGCGAAAGCGGCTCCGGCAAATCGGTCACCGCACTTTCTGTACTGCAGTTGCTGCCCTATCCAGTGGCGGTGCATACGCCGGGCAGCTCGATTCGTTATCGCGATCGCGAGCTGGTTGGTGCCGATGAGCAAACGCTGCGTGACGTACGCGGCGATCGCGTCTCGATGATCTTCCAGGAGCCGATGACTTCCCTCAACCCGCTGCACATCGTCGAGAAGCAGATCGCCGAAGTGTTGATGGTGCACAGGGGGATGTCGCACGAGGCTGCCGTTGCAAGAGCGCTGGAGCTGCTGAAGCTGGTTCGCATCCCCGATCCGGAGCAGCGCCTCAAGGCATATCCGCATCAGCTCTCGGGCGGGCAGCGTCAGCGCGTGATGATCGCCATGGCGCTTGCCAACGAGCCCGACTTGCTCATCGCCGATGAGCCTACCACCGCGGTAGACGTAAGCGTACAAGCGCAGATCCTGATGTTGCTCAAGGATCTCCAGGCGCGGCTGCACATGGCCATCCTGCTCATCACACATGACTTGCGCATCGTTCGCAAAATGGCGAGCCGCGTCTATGTGATGTATCGCGGCGAGGTCGTCGAATCGGGCCCGGTCGATGTCGTGTTCGGTCAGCCGCAGCACGCGTATACGCAGCGGCTACTCGCGGCACAACCGAAGGGCCGGTCGACGATGGCAGCGGCGAGCGCGCCAGACGTGATGCGCGGCGCGGATGTCAAAGTCTGGTTTCCAATCAAGCGGGGAGTGCTGCGTCACACCGTCGGACACGTCAAGGCCGTCGATGGGGTGAGCTTGACCGTGCGCGAGGGCCAGACGGTGGGTGTCGTCGGAGAGAGCGGCTCGGGCAAGACGACGCTCGGTCTGGCGCTGCTGCGCCTGGAGCGTAGCGAGG
>JBGQKF010000370.1:0-4799 GCA_041499435.1 Gammaproteobacteria bacterium | reverse complement strand
GCCCGTGCCGGCGACAAAAAAAAAACCAGTCCCGGTCCCCCAAACACCCCCCGCCGGGCGCGCCCCCCCCCCGCCCCCACGGCCGGGTATCGTGCGCAGGTCCTGGTGAGCACGGACCGGCTGCGCCTGCGTGTGCTCCTCACCGGCAACGGCACGCTGCCTGAGCAATTGCGTCTGCGCTTCGTGCATCCCACCAAAGCCGGGCTCGATCGTGAGGTATTGCTGCAGCAGACGCAGCCAGGTTGGTATGAGGGCCGTATGCGGCTTGCGGATGCCGTGCGCTGGGATGTGGATCTCGAAGACTTGCAGCAGCGCTGGCGGTTGAGCGCGGACTGGTACCCGTCCGAGACCTGGTTCGTGCTCGAGCCGCGGCACAGTGGTTCGTGATCTTAGATGTTGCGGCTCGACCCGATGCGCTTGTGAGGAGGTTGGAATGGATGCCAGCAAAACCGTGATCTGGATCTTCTGGCCTTCGTTTCTGGTGGCCATCGTGGCCGAGGGGCTGTTTTTTACCGTCGTCGATCCGACCGAGCTGGTGCTGTTCGGAGAGACGGTGACGGCGAGCCGCATCGGTATTTACTCCGTGGGATTCTTTTTGTTCTGGGCGTTCGCGGCGGCATCGAGCGCGCTTACCTGCTTCTTGCAACGTGGCGCGGCGCAAGTCAATCAGTGTCCGCTGCCGGGACAAGAGCGGCCGCTGGGCTCCCCGAAGAGCGAAGACGAGAACGCTTGTTGTTGAGCAAAAAGCGTGAAAAGGTGAAAAGGTGAAGAAGTGAAGAGGTGAACCAGTAAGAGCGGTGGGATGATCCGTTGCCGTCTCCTGTTCACCTTTTCACCTGTTCACCTCTTCACCTTTCTTCGCTACCGGAAATCGCGCGAGCGTGTGGTGAGCCGCCCGAGCAAGTTGCTGTGATCGACCAGCTTGCCTGCCACCAGATGCACGACCTCGCCTTCGCGCTCGATCACGCCGTGCACCGCCAAGAGTCGCGACCCGAGCAGCGCCCGCCGCTGCATTTCCGCCACGCGATTCCATACCACTACATTGATCATGCCGGTCTCGTCTTCGAGCGTGACGAAGATCACGCCGCTCGCGGTGTCCGGGCGCTGACGCCCGATCACCAGGCCGGCCGCGCGCGTCAGGCGACCGTGCGGTATCTCGCGCAGCTGTGCGGCGGTGACCATGCGCATCGCATCGAGCTGCCGGCGCAGCAGCGCCAGCGGATGACGGCCTAGAGTCAGACCCAGACTGGCGTAGTCGGCCACCAGGTCTTCGCCCTCGGTGGGTCTTTGCAGCCGCGGTGCGACGTCGAGGATCGGCGCATCGTCGAGCACCGGGCGCCGTTGTTCGACACCGGTCACCTCCCACACAGCCTGCCGCCGATGCCCGGTGATGGTGGCGAGTGCCCCGGCGGCAGCAAGCACGTTCATGTCGTGGCGGTTGAGCTGGACGGCGTGAGCGAGTTCTTCGAAGGTGAGGCGCGAAGGAAGCGCTTCGTGCCTCGGTGAAGAGTGAAGAGTGAAGGGTGAAGGGTTTGCGGCTGCGCTGCGTGATTGGTGATTGGTGATTGGTGAATCGTGATTGGTCAGCAGTCGATCGCGTATGAGCGCCAGGCGCCGCCCGGTTTCTTGGGACAAGCCTTTCACCATGCGCAGTCCCAGCCGGATAGCAGGCGATCCTGCGCTGTGTGAAGAGTGAAGAGTGAAGGGTGAAGGGGCGGCTTCGCCGTCACACCCCACTTCAAGTGCACAATCCCAATCGCTGTGCAACACATCCACCGGCAGCACCTCGACGCCGTGACGTTGCGCATCCTGCACCAGCTGCGCGGGCGCGTAGAACCCCATGGGCTGACTGTTGAGGAGAGCGCAGGTGAATGCGGCCGGTTCGTAGCGTTTCAGCCAGCACGACACGTACACCAGCAGCGCGAAGCTCGCAGAGTGCGACTCGGGGAAGCCGTATTCGCCGAAGCCGAGGATCTGCCGATAGATCTGATCGGCAAACTCGCCGGAGTAGCCGCGGCTGCGCATGCCGTCTTTCAATCGCTGCTCGAACGGCTCGAGCCCGCCACGCCGGCGCCACGCAGCCATCGCACGTCGCAGTCGATCGGCTTCGCCCGGCGTGAAGCCGGCCGCCACGACGGCGAGCTGCATCACCTGTTCCTGAAAGATCGGCACGCCGAGTGTGCGCTCCAGCACCTGCTGCACATCCTTGGATGGATAAGTGACCGGCTCCAGACCTTGCCTGCGGCACAGGTATGGATGAATCATGCCGCCCTGGATCGGACCCGGGCGCACGATGGCCACTTCGATCACCAGATCGTAGAAACATTGCGGGCGCATGCGCGGCAGCATCGCCTGCTGTGCGCGCGATTCGATCTGGAATACGCCGATGGTGTCGGCGCCGCCCACCATCTCGTATACGCCCGCGTCCTCGGGCGGCACATCCGACATGGTGAAAGGCCGTTTGTGGAAGCCTGCCACCAGATCGAGTGCGCGGCGGATTGCCGTGAGCATGCCCAGTCCCAGGACATCGATCTTGAGCAGACCCAGCGCGTCGAGATCGTCCTTGTCCCATTGGATTACGGTGCGCTCGGGCATGGCGGCGTTCTCGATCGGCACCAGGCGCAGTAGCGGCCCGCGCGAGATGACGAAGCCGCCCACGTGCTGCGACAGGTGGCGCGGGAAACCGACGATGAGATTGGTGAGTGTGAGCAGGCGCTGGATGACGCGGCGTTCGGGATCGAAGCCCGCTTCGCGCAAACGCTGTTCGCGGACTTGCCGTGCGTCCCACCAGGCAAGATTCTTCGCCAGCCGATCGACCTGCGCGAGATCGAGTCCGAGCGCTTTGCCCACATCGCGCACCGCGCTCTTCGGTCGATAGCTGATGATCGTCGCGGCGATAGCGGCGCGCTCACGCCCGTACTTGCGGTAGATGTACTGGATTACTTCTTCGCGGCGCTCGTGCTCGAAGTCGACGTCGATGTCGGGCGGCTCATTGCGCTCCTTGGAGATGAAGCGCTCGAACAGCATTTCCATGCGCGCGGGATCGACCTCGGTGATCCCCAGGCAGTAGCACACGGCGGAGTTGGCGGCCGAGCCACGGCCCTGGCACAGGATGCGCTGCTCGCGTGCGAAGCGGACGATGTCGTAGACGGTGAGGAAGTAAGGCTCGTAGTGCAACTCTGCAATCAAGGCGAGCTCGTGTTCGACCAGGGCGCGGGCTTTGGTGGTGTTGGCGGCGGTGCTGTCGCCAAGCGAAGAGTGAAGAGTGAATGGTGAAGGGTTGGCTTCGCCGCATGCTGCCTGACTACTGTCCTCTGACAACTGACACCCGAATCGCCAATAGAAGCCGGCCTCCGTCAGCTTGCGCAGATAGCTCGCCGGCGTTTCGCCTGCGGGCACCAGCTCTTCGGGATATTCGTAACGCAGGCAATCCAGCGAAAAACTGCAGCGTTCCGCCACGTTCAGAGTTTCGATCAGCAGCTCGGGCGGATACAGGCGGGCCAGGCGCTCCAGCCGTCGAAGGTGGCGCTCGCCGTTGGAAAAGAGCGCATGGCCGGCTTCACCCACCGTGCACTTCAAGCGAATCGCGGTGAGTGTGTCTTGCAGCGCGCGGCGCTTGCGCACATGCATGTGGACATCGCCGGACGCAACCAGCGGCAGTCCGCTCTGTTTGGCAAGCGCCTGCAGCTCGACGAGGCGGGCACGATCGTCGGCGCCACAGAGCAGCTCAGCTGCAATCCAGACGTTGCCGCGAAAACGCTCGCTCAGCCAGTGCGCATGCTCGAGATCAGGCTGCGATGGCGGCAACCATAAAGCGAGGCAACCGGGCAGGCCGTGCTCGACGTCGTGCCACGTCAGATGGTATTCGCCTTTCTTCGCCTGGCGCCGCCCGCGTGTGATCAGCTCGCAGAGATTGCCGTAGCCCTGGCGGTCGGTGGCCAGCAAGACGCAGCGTAATTGTGCGGCGTCTGGTGAAGGGTTTGCACGCTTCGGTCGCTTTCCCTCGTTCGGTGGACAGAGCTCGATCTGCGTGCCGACGATGATCTTCAGACCCGATTCTTTTGCAGCGCTGTGCGCACGTACCACACCGGCTACCGAACATTCATCGGTGATCGCGAGCGCGCTGTAGCGGAGCTGCGCAGCCCGCTCCACCAGCTCCTCCGGGTGCGAGGCCCCGCGCAGGAAGGTGAAGTTGCTCAGGCAGTGCAGCTCGGCGTAGGAGGGGGACACGCGGCGATAAGCGAGAACCAGACACTGGAAGCCGGAAACCGGAGACTAAGGAAAACCAGGATAGCTGGTGAAATATACAGTATCTGAAGATAGAGGCCAAGGATCGCAACGTGAGGCTCGATCTGTGTGCGCAGCGGGTCGGGCCTGTACACTAGGAAGCCGATAGAAAACTGATGCCTCGATGGTCCGGGGCGCTGCGTTGCGGAGGAGAACCCCGTGCCCGATGTAGCCCTTGATTCAAACGCCAAGGTCAAAGGGGTCTGCCCGCACGATTGCCCCGATACCTGCGCCTGGGAGGTGAGCGTCAAGGATGGCGCGGCCGTCAGCCTGGTGGGCGAGCGCGACCATCCTTTCACGCGCGGGCTGCTGTGCGCGAAGGTCGCGCATTATCTGGAGCGCGTCTACAGCCCCGACCGGCTGCTCCATCCGCTGCGCCGCAAGGGGCCGAAGGGCTCCGGTGAATTCGAACGAGTGAGCTGGGCGGAGGCGCTCGACGGCATCGCCGTTCGCCTGCGCGGGATCATCGACCGCGAAGGCGCCAGCGCCATCCTGCCCTACAGCTATCTCGG
>JBGQKF010000369.1:0-4806 GCA_041499435.1 Gammaproteobacteria bacterium | reverse complement strand
CCTGCGCACTAAGCTCACGCGCAAGACGCTGACCGTCGGGGCCGGCGGCATCCGCAACGTCAACTCTGATGCCGTCGACTGGAACAACAGCTACGGCTGGTACTTCGACCTGCCGGCCGGCGAGCGCCTAGTGGGTGATCCAACGCTGGCGTACGGAACGCTGGTGTTTACCACCAATCAGCCGTCGTCAGTGGCGTGCAGCTCCGGCAGCTATCTGTATGCGGTGGACGTGAATACCGGTGGTCAGGTCGCCTCGTCTGCGTTCGCCACAGGCGAGACGGCATGGACCGGCAAGGCGCTCGCGCAGTCGCTGGCGACGCGACCCGTAGTGGTGGTGCTGCCCAACGGGCAGATCAACTCTCTGGTGCGCAGCGCTGACGGCGGGATCATGTCCAACCGCCTGCCCCTGTCGTGGAACCGTAAGGTGAAGAAGGTTTCCTGGAAAGAGATCATCCGGTGATGAACGGGCACCGCAGGGGGCCCGTTCGCGCCGCTGAAGCAGACCAAAATTGAAGGACCGGCACGGCTCCCTCTCACCGTGCGGTGTGATTACACCCGCGCGGCCCCGAGCAGGGCCATCATCCGTGGCGCAATCTGCTTGAGCGGCAGCACTTCTTCTACGGCACCGCAAGCGATCGCCTCGCGCGGCATGCCGAACACCACGCACGTGGCTTCGTCCTGAGCTATGGTGCAGGCGCCGCCCTGCTTCATCTCCAGCATCCCGGCCGCGCCGTCCTTGCCCATGCCGGTCAAAATGATGGCCAGCGCGTTGCGGCCCGCGTGCTTGGCGGCCGATCGGAACAGCACATCCACCGACGGGCGGTGGCGGTTCACCGGCGGACCATCGGACAGCTCGGTCATGTAGTTGGCGCCGCTCCGGCGCAGCAGCAGATGCGCATCGCCCGGAGCGATATAGGCGTGACCCGGCAGTACGCGCTCCCCGGATTGCGCTTCCTTCACCGCGATACGACACACGCTGTTCAGACGGTTGGCAAACGAGCGCGTGAACGCCGCCGGCATGTGCTGCGTAACCAGAATGCCGGGACAATCGGGTGGCATGCCGGCGAGCACTTCGCGGATCGCTTCGGTGCCGCCGGTCGACGCGCCGATCACGATGACTTTCTCAGTGGACACGTGCGGCACGCGCTGCAGCGCCAGCGCGGCGTCGGATTTCTGCCCGGGGGATATGGCGCGCGGCACGTGCTTGCGAACCTTGGCGCGAGCGGCTGCGCGCAGCTTGTCGGTGATCTCGCGCGCATAGTCGCGCACGCCGCCCTCGATATCGATCTTGGGCTTGGAGACGAAGTCGACGGCGCCCAGCTCCAGGGCGCGCAGCGTGACTTCCGCACCCGCATCGGTGAGCGAAGACACCATCACGACCGGCATCGGCCGCAGCCGCATGAGTTTTTCCAGAAAGCTCAGGCCGTCCATCTTCGGCATCTCGACGTCGAGCGTGATCACGTCGGGGTTGAGCGAGCGGATCATCTCGCGCGCGATCAGCGGGTCGGGCGCCGTCCCCACCACCTGGAGATCGGACGTATCGTTGATGATCTCAGTCAGCAGCTGCCTCACCAACGCGGAGTCGTCGACGATCACCACACGAATGCGCGCTGGTTCCGTTTTCATCGACATATCGGTCTGGAAAGCCGGCCTGGGAGCAGCTTGACGGCCTCGATGCCGAACCCGCCGCCGAAGTAGGCATGTGTGGGAAACTCGCTGCTCGTCCAGTTACGCGGTGCGGACATCGGCGCTCACCAGCTCGTAGACGGTCTTGCCGCGCAGGCGGAACACGTCGCAGACATGGAACAGGCTTTCGGAATGCCCCACGAACAGCAGGCCGTCGGGGTGCAGCAGCGGCGCGAGCCGGCGCAAGATCGCCGCCTGCGTCTGCTTGTCGAAGTAGATCATCACATTGCGACAGAAGATCGCATCGAAAGGGCCGCGTACCGGCCAGATCGGGTCGCGCAGATTGATGCGTTGAAAGCTCACGCTGTTGCGCAGCTCGGGACGTATCCGTACCTGACCCGCCTGCGCCCCGGTACCGCGCAGGAAAAAGCGGCGCACGCGTTCCGGATCCAGGCGCTCCAGGCGCTCCATTGGATAGATGCCTGCGGCGGCTCTCGCCAGCACCTGGGTGTCGAGGTCGCTCGCGAGGATCGACAGCGGCGGGTTCATGCGGCCGAAGGCTTCAGTCAGCGTGATGGCGATGGAATAGGGTTCCTCGCCGGTCGAGCACGCGCAGCACCACACGTCGTAGCGCCGACCCGGACGGCGCAACGCGTGCTCCGCGAGCACCGGGAAATGGTGTGCTTCGCGGAAGAAGGAAGTGAGATTGGTGGTAAGCGCGTTGGTGAATGCTTCCCACTCGGCCTCGTCGCCCTGGTTGAGCAAGTCGAGATAATCGGAGAATCGCTGCAGCCCGCGTGCGCGCAGCCGCCGCGCAAGTCGGCTGTATACCATGTCCTGCTTGGCCTCCGACAGGGAAATGCCGGCGCGCTCATAGATGAGCTTGCGCACGCGATCGAAATCGTGGCGCGAGAAATGGAATTCGCGGCCCTCGGTGCTCGCAGCTGCGGGCGGTGTGGCCATGAGAGGAGCAGAGGCGGCGGATGCCGCTCGACCGGGCTGGCGTACTCGAGTCATTGCGTCGATGCAGCAACCGTGGTCATCGCTTCCACCTTTATTGAACAGTTCGGCCGGTGCGGCCACATGCAGCGTGCAATGTGCAAGCATGGGTCGCGCCACGCAGCCCTGCGCGATCAGATATCGGAGTGAAGCGGCGAGTCTTTAGGATTGATCGGGCGGTAGTGCGGCGCGCGACCGGCTGCGCGCTCGTGCAGAAGCGGTTGCGGGTCGACGCGAAGCGGAATCAGGTCTGTCCGCGGATGCGCTTCAGCGTTGCGGTCGTCGAGCGCTGATATGCAAATGGGATGGAATATACCTGTCCGCCGAAGCTGCGGACCTCGGTGGCGCCGACGATTTTGTCGAGCGGCCAGTCGCCGCCTTTGACCAGAACATCGGGCCGCGTGAGCAATATCAGCTCCAGCGGCGTGTCGGCATCGAACCAGCTCACCAGACTCACCGCCTGCAGGGCGGCAATCACTGCGGCACGATCCTCCAGTGTGTTGACCGGTCGATCCGCGCCCTTCCCCTGGCGGCGCACTGAGGCATCGGTGTTGAGCGCCACCAGCAGGCTTGCGCCCAGTGCGCGCGCCTGGGCAAGGTAGGTGACATGACCCCGGTGCAGGATATCGAAGCAGCCGTTGGTGAACACCAGCGGGCGCGGCAGCGTTGCAACGTGCATGCCGATGCGCTCGGGCGCGCACAGCTTGCGCTCGAAGTCCGGCGCCGTCACGCCGTTTTGCGGAGCCATGTCCGTGTGTATCGAAGCTGCATCAACGAGACCTCCACGCCTCAGACGCTCGCATGCAGAGTGCGCCACTCTTTGACCAGCTCGATCATGCGCTCGAGTGTTGGCACCAGCTCCACGCCGGCGATCGGTTTGCGCGCGCGCTCGACGGCCGCGCCGCCGGCCCAGATCAGCACTTCAGCCGGCAGTTGCGCGCGTAGTTGGATCAAACCCGCGACGAGCAGCTTGTCGCTGGCAGCGGAGCTGAACGACAGGGCCACGATATGCACGCGGTGCGCTGTGCCGGCACGTGCGATTTCGGCAACCGGCGTCTCGGTGCCGAGCGAGACACAGCAGGCTCCTTCGATTGCAAGCAGCGACTCGGCCATCAACAACCCGAGCGCGTGCAGCTCATTGGGAAAGGTGGTGAGCAAAATGCGCGGCGCACGCCCCTGCGGTTGCATGGTGGACAGTGCGTGGCGCAACACGCTGCTCATCTGCTCCGTGTACAAATGTTCCTCGAACACCGCGAGCTCGCCACGCATCCATGCATCGCCGATGGCGACATTGAGCGGTGCCACGATATCCAGCACGAAGCGCTGCAAGCCATGCCGCATCAACGCCTGGCTCAGGTGCCGGTGCAACTCTGCACTGTCGTGCGCCTTCACCAGCTTGAAGAAGATCTCCAGCTCACGCCGCTCGGCGGCGCCAGTGGGTTCGTTGGCAAGCGCGATCAGATCATCGAGGCTGCGCGCGATGATGCGCCCGGGACGATGGCCGCGATCCATCAGCCGTTTGATGAGCCGCAGCTTCTCGACCTGGCTCGCGGTGTAGAGGCGCTCGCCGTTGGCATCGCGCAGCGGGGCTGGGAACCGGTAGCGCCGTTCCCACACGCGCAACGTATCTTTGGATAGCCCGATGTCGCGCTCCACCGCGCTGATATTGAAAGTGGTTTCCACCGCTTCGAGAGTTTGCGTCACGCTGTTGCGCGCCCGGATGTCGGGGGCTCGTGTCTTGGACAAAGGTTTGACATGGAGTGTTCCGCGCAGTATTCTAGGCTCACGGGAGAGGGCTGACTAGGACAAACGAGTAATAATCGTGCAACCCACTGGGACAACTGCGATGCCAAATGGAAACATCAGACGCGCTTCGCTCGGTGCCGGTCTCGCCCTGACGGTCGGTCTGGCAGCAGCAGGCCCGGCCACTTGGCCGGTGACGGCGCAGAATGCAATCGAGTACCCTGAATGTGCGCAGGCTGCCAAGCTCTTGCAGCACACTGCGGGCGCACCCGAGGCGCTCAGCGTGGCCGCTGTAGATCAGCCTGACGCGGATGCCGAGGACGAGTTGATCGACGAGTATCTCTCCTTCCACGCGCAGGTGGTGGCAGAAGGTGGCAAGCTTTCGCTGGTGCCTGGCTCCCGGTTGCGCACGCACTCGAACTAGTGCACGAAGACCGG
>JBGQKF010000368.1:0-4817 GCA_041499435.1 Gammaproteobacteria bacterium | reverse complement strand
GACGGCAGCGAGCTCGATGAATTCAAGGCTTTGTACGGCACCACGTTGGTGTGCGGATCCGCGCACATCCACGGCTATCCGGTCGGGATCGTCGCCAGCAACGGCATTCTGTTTTCCGAGTCGGCTTTGAAAGGTGCGCATTTCATCGAGCTGTGCAGCCAGCGCGGTATCCCGCTGGTGTTCCTGCAGAACATCACCGGCTTCATGGTCGGGCGCAAGTACGAGGCGCAAGGCATCGCCAAGGATGGCGCGAAGATGGTCACGGCGGTGGCGTGCGCCAAGGTACCGAAATTCACAGTGATCATCGGCGGCAGCTTCGGCGCCGGCAATTATGGCATGTGCGGTCGCGCGTACGCGCCGCGCTTTCTGTGGATGTGGCCCAATGCGCGCATCTCGGTGATGGGCGGCGAGCAGGCCGCGAGCGTGCTCGCTACGGTGCGCCGCGAAGGGCTCGAGAAGGGCGGCAAGAGCTGGAGCAAAGAGGACGAAGAATCGTTCAAGCAACCGATCCGCGATCAGTACGAGACGCAGGGCCATCCTTACTACGCGACGGCGAGGTTGTGGGACGACGGCGTCATCGCGCCGACTGAGACCCGGCGCGTGCTGGCGCTCGCCATTTCGGCGAGCTTGAATGCACCGGTCGAAGACACCACGTTCGGCGTATTCCGAATGTAGGCACGACAGCAAAGGCGCGGCAGACGATGAGCGAACAATCGGTTTCGTCACAGATCGACGAGCGCGGCGTAGCCACGCTCACATTGAATCGTCCTCAGGTTCACAACGCTTTCGACGATCATCTGATCGCCAGCCTAACCCATGAGCTGCGCGAGCTCGAGCACAACGTCCGGGTGCGGGTGGTGGTGTTGGCCGCGGAAGGCAAGAGCTTCTCGGCCGGCGCCGATCTCAATTGGATGCAGCGCATGGCGAAGTACTCCGAGGCGGACAACATCCGTGACGCGGTCGCGCTCGCCAATCTGATGCGCGTGCTGGACACCATGAGCAAGCCCACCATCGCGCGCGTGCAGGGGGCGGCATTCGGCGGCGGCGTGGGCTTGGTGGCTTGCTGCGACATCGCCTGCGCCAGCAATGCTGCGGTGTTCTGTCTTTCGGAAGTGCGGCTCGGATTGATTCCCGCAGTGATCAGCCCGTATGTCATCGCTGCGATGGGGCAGCGCAATGCGCGCCGTTACTTTCTCACTGCTGAGCGCTTCGATGCCAATGAAGCTTTGCGTATTGGCCTGGTGCACAGCGTCGTCGAGCCTGGACAGCTCGACACGAGCTTGACGCAGCTCATCGATGAGTTGTTGAAGGGTGGCCCGCATGCGATTGCCGAGGCAAAGGATCTCATCGCGAGCGTTGCCAACCGGCCGATCGATCAGGCGCTGGCGGAGAACACGGCCGCGCGCATCGCACGCATTCGCGTGAGCTCCGAGGGGCAGGAGGGGACGAATGCGTTTCTGGAGAAACGGGCGCCAGCGTGGGTCAAGACTAAGCCGTGAATATTACGTATATGATCGCGCCCCCTCTCCCCGACCCTCTCCCACAAGGGGAGAGGGAGAAGACCGGTGCTGCACCATACATCTTCGCGCATCACAGGCACCCTCTCCCCTTGTGGGAGAGGGCTAGGGAGAGGGGGCCCATCGCACTGTAATGCTGAACCAATCAGGTCCATGTTCGACAAGATCCTCATAGCGAATCGCGGCGAGATCGCGGTGCGCGTTGCGCGCACCGCGAAGCGTCTTGGCATCCGCACCGTAGCCGTTTACTCGGAAGCCGATGCCAATGCGCTGCACGTTGTGTCGTGCGATGAGGCGTATCTGCTCGGTCCCGCACCTGCTCGCGAGAGCTATCTCAGGGCCGACCGCATCATCGATGTTGCCCGGCGCAGCCGCGCGCAGGCGATCCATCCCGGCTATGGCTTTCTGTCGGAGAACGCATCGTTCGCACGGGCTTGTGCCGATGCCGACATCGTTTTCATCGGACCCTCAGCGCAGGCCATCGCTGCAATGGGCTCGAAGAGCGCGTCGAAGGACATCATGGGCAAGGCCGGTGTACCGCTGGTCCCCGGCTATCATGGAGAATCGCAGGACGCGGCGTTGCTCGCGCTGGAAGCCGAGCGTATCGGCTATCCGGTGCTGATCAAAGCATCCGCAGGCGGCGGCGGCAAGGGCATGCGCATCGTCAAGGACCCCGCGCAGCTGCGCGACGCGATCGCCTCGGCCAAGCGCGAAGCGCTCTCGAGCTTCGGCGACGATCGCATCCTGCTGGAGAAGTATCTGTCGCGGCCGCGGCACATCGAGATGCAGGTGTTCGCCGACACGCATGGCAACGCCGTGTATCTGTTCGAGCGCGACTGCTCGGTGCAGCGACGCCATCAGAAGGTGCTCGAGGAGGCGCCCGCTCCGGCGATGAGCGTCGCGCGCCGCCGCCAGATGGGATCCACGGCAATTGCGGCTGCGCGTGCGGTCGACTACATCAACGCCGGCACCGTGGAATTCATCGCCGATGACAGCGGCAACTTTTATTTCATGGAGATGAATACGCGGCTGCAGGTCGAGCATCCGGTGACCGAGATGATCACCGGCCTGGATCTGGTCGAGTGGCAGCTGCGCGTGGCAGCCGGGGAGCCGCTTCCGCTCACTCAGGAGCAGCTCGCGATCAAGGGTCACGCCATCGAGGCGCGCATCTATGCGGAGGATCCGGCGCGCGGATTCTTGCCGGCAACCGGAACGATCGTGCATCTGCGCCAGCCGGCCGCGTCGGCGCACGTGCGCATCGACACTGGGGTGCGCGCGGGCGACAGCATCGGCGTGCACTACGATCCGATGATTGCCAAGCTGATTGCATGGGATATCGACCGGCCTTCGGCGCTGCGGCGCTTGCATGCGGCGCTCGCCGACTATCAGCTCGCCGGACCGGCCAACAACCTCGCTTTCCTCTCACGCGTGATTGCGCATCCCGCGTTTGCGAACGCGGAGCTCGAGCCCGAGCGGCTCGATACCGGATTGATCGACCGCTACAGCGCAGAGCTGATCCCGGAAGCACAACCCGCCAGTGACATCGTGCTCGCCGTTGCTGCGCTCGAGGAGTTGTTGCAGGAGCAGGAAGCGGCCGCCAGGACCGCGGCGCGTTCTGCCGAGCCCTGGTCTCCATGGAACGCCGCCGACGGCTGGCGGCTCAACCAGGACAATCACCACACGCTACGATTCGTGGATGACGGACGTGAGATCGCCGTGACTGCGCACTATCGACGCGATGCCGTTTTGCTGGATCTGCCCGGCTCGCAGATGCATGCCCGTGCGCAGCGTGCAGAGGATGGCACGGTGCTGGCCGATCTCGACGGTCGGCGCGTCCGTGCCACAGTAGTGCGCCGTGGCGCGGAGCTGACGATATTCGTCGGCGGCTCGAGCTACCGCTTGCAAAGGCACGAACAGGAAAGCATCGCCGACGAAGAAGCCGGAGGCCGCCTCACGGCACCGATGCCGGGCAACGTGATCGAGGTCGCAGTCCGGGCTGGGGAACGCGTGCAGAAGGGCCGCGTTCTGATGATCATCGAAGCCATGAAGATGGAACACGCGATTCAGGCGCCCGCCGATGGGCTGGTGCGCGAGGTGCGATTCGAGCGCGGCGACCAGGTGCGCGAAGGCGACGAGCTGATTGCATTCGAAAGGGACGAGGAGGCTTGAGCCATGAAGCTGCCGAAGCGGGTGCGGCTGGTCGACGTCGGTCCGCGCGACGGGTTGCAGAACGAGCGCGGTGTCGTACCGACTGCAGTGAAGATCGAGCTGATCGATCGTCTTGCCGATGCAGGCTTGCCGGCGGTCGAGGCCACCAGCTTCGTGTCGCCGAAGTGGGTGCCGCAGATGGCCGACAATGCTGAAGTCATGGCCGGCATCCGGCGGCGTCCCGGCACGGCTTATCCGGTGCTGGTGCCCAACATGAAGGGACTCGAAGCGGCGATCGCTGCGGGCGCTGAAGAAGTCGCGGTATTCGCGGCGGCAACGGAAAGCTTCTCACGCCGCAACGTCAACTGTTCCATCGCCGAATCGCTGGAACGTTTCGCGCCGGTGTGCGACGCCGCGCTGGCGGCAGGCATTCGAGTGCGCGGCTACGTTTCCGTAGTGCTCGGCTGTCCCTTCGAAGGGAAGGTGCAGCCGGAGGCTGTCGCCGAAGTGTCGCAGCGCCTGTACCAGATGGGCTGTTACGAAGTATCGCTGGGAGACACGATCGGCACCGGCACGCCGGGTGAGACGCAGCGCTTGATCGAAACCGTCGCGCGGCGCATTCCGCTCGAGAAGCTGGGTGGGCATTTTCACGACACGTACGGACAGGCGCTTGCCAACATCCTCGCGTCGCTCGACTGCGGAATGGCGACATTCGACAGCTCGGTCGCCGGTCTGGGTGGCTGTCCTTTTGCCCCGGGCGCAACGGGCAATGTAGCCACTGAGGATGTCGTGTACATGCTGAATGGGTTGGGTGTGGAAACCGGCGTGGACTTAGATCGGCTGCTCGATGCGGCCGATTTCATCTGTGCGGTGTTGCAGCGGCCGACCGCCTCACGTGCCGGGCGTGCGCTGCGTGCGCGGGCTTGCAAACAGGCCGCTTGATTGCGGAGTGTCGCTCACACACGCCACGCTCCGCTAGATGCCCCAGGGCAGGGACGGGGAGGACGTACCCTGCCCGGGGCGTTCCCGAAACGACGGGCCATGAAGCGATGTACATGACCGCGCCAGGGAGAGGGACTGCGCGTGCAGGCTGACTGACTCGCACGCCAAGGGCAGTCTATGTGGTAATTTTTCCCTCGTCAAGCGCCGTGT